>PMNO01000691.1 GCA_003161835.1 Myxococcales bacterium
ACCCGTCCCAGGGGGATCTTGGCGAGCAAATCGGTCCGGAACGCCTCGTCCTGAAGCCATTTGACGGTTCCGGGCGTTCGGATGAACGTGGGGGCGACAGCGTTGACGGTGATCCCGTGCGGGCCCCACTCGACGGCCATGCATTTGGTCAGGTGGGCGATGGCCGCCTTCGTCATGCAGTAGACCGATTCGGTGGGCAGGCCGACAAACCCAGCCTGCGAGCTGAGGTTGATGATTCTCCCGAAGCGATTCTTGATCATCACCCGCCCCACCGCCTGGCTGACGAAGAATGTGCCCTTCAGGTTGACGGCCAACGTGCGATCGAAATCGTCCTCGGTGACGTCCTCCACCCGGTTGGGCGGGCCTATCCCCGCGTTGTTGACCAGGATGTCGATCCGGCCGAACTGGCGTTCCGCCGCATCCACCGCGCTCTGGATTTCCTCCCTACGGGTGATGTCCATCTGCAGCGGGAGCACGCGCCGGCCCAGCGCCTGGATGGTGCGCGCCAAACCGCCATCGGAATGGATGTCGCGCAGACCCACGGCCACGTCCGCCCCCGCCTGGGCCAGCGCGATCGCAATCGCGTTTCCCAGCCCGCGGGCCGCGCCCGTCACCAGCGCGATCTTGCCGACGAGGTCGAACCGCGGTACGGGTGGTGCGTCGAAATCAGGATTCGTCTCGTTCGCCCCGTTCGGGTTGACCATATGCTCTCTTGGCAAAGCCCAAGCGCCGCGTCAAGGTGGGGAGCGGATCGCCCCTGGCCGACAATTGTTTCCGTCGCTCCTGTTCTTTAACGACAACAAACCCCGAGGAGACGTGCCGTGATGATGAAGACGAGATCAATGACGATCTGTTCCGCGTTCCTCGCACTGGCGTTGCTGCCTGCGCTGGCATGTAACCGGAACAAGAGCGGAGCCGGCGGTTCCGCGAAGCTGGTCAAGCTGGCGTTCGTCACCAACAACCCGAGCGAGTTCTGGAAGATCGCCAGCGCCGGCATTCACAAGTACGAGGCGGAGGGCAAGGTTCAGGTCGACATCAAGATGCCCCCGAACGGAACGCCGGAGGACCAGAATCAAATCATGCAGAACCTCGTGAGTCAGGGCTACGACGCCCTCGCGGTGAGCGTGATAGCGCCCGCCGATCAGACACCGGTGTTGGACCGGCTGGCGGAGAAGACGAACCTGATCACGTTCGACTCGGACGCCGATAAGTCCAAGCGCCTCCTTTACATCGGAACCAACAACTACGACGCGGGCAAGGTTCTGGGCGGGGAGATCGTCAGGTTGTTGCCCAAGGGCGGCAAGATCGCCGTGTTCGTGGGGATGTTTTCGGCCGACAACGCCTCCCAGCGTTTGAAGGGAATCGAGGCCGCGATCGCCGGACACGGCATCACGATCATCGACAAGCGAGAGGACAACACCGATCGCTCCAAGGCCCGATCCAACGTCGAGGACATCATCAATGCCAATCCCGATCTGGCGATGGTCGTGGGACTGTGGAACTACAATGGCCCCGCCATTGCCGCGGCACTGGACGGCCTGGGCAAGAAAGGCAAGGTCCTGGCGGCCGCGTTCGACGAGGACGACGGCACTCTGGACGGGATCGCCAGCGGCGCGATACAGGTAACCGTGGTGCAGAAGCCGTTCATGTTCGGTTATCTCTCCGCCAAGTGGATGCACGAGCTGGCGACCAAGGGCGCCGCGGCCAAGGCGGCCCTGCCGTCGAGCGGCATCATCGACACGGGCGTGGAGGTCATCGACAAGAGCACCGTCGCGCCGTTCAAGGCCAAGCTGGCCGAGATGAAGAAGTCGTCCTAGCCCCCGCCGCTGGCCAACCCCACCCCACCATGACCGCGCCCTCCGCCCCGCCGCTGCTCGCCATGAGCGGCATCACGAAGCGTTTCCCGGGGGTCACGGCGCTGGACCAGGTGTCCCTTTGTCTGAACGCGGGCGAGGTGCTCGCGCTCATGGGCGAAAACGGGGCGGGCAAGAGCACGCTGATGAAGATCTTGGGCGGGGCGTACCTGCCCGACGCCGGACAGATCTTGATCGAGGGCAAGCCCGTCGAGCTGACGGGGGTACGCGAGGCCAAGCGCTGCGGCGTTGCGCTCATTCATCAGGAGCTGATGCTCGCGCCGAACCTCGACATCGCCTCCAACATCTTCTTGGGGGCCGAGCAGGCCGGCGGCGCGGGGATGATGAGGCGCCTGCGCAGGGGGGAGATGAATCAGCGGGCGGCGGCTCTGCTCGCGCGCGTGGGGCTCAATCGCCCACCCACCACGCCGGTATCGACGCTGACGTCGGGGCAGATGCAGATGGTCGAGATCGCCAAGGCGCTCTCGGTCAACGCCCGCATCATCATCATGGACGAGCCCACGTCATCGCTGACGGCGGGTGAATCGGAACACTTGTTCGGCATCATTCACCAGCTGCGCCGCGAGGGCATCGGGATCATCTACATCTCCCATCGCATGGAAGAGGTGCTCGCGCTGGCCGACCGAATCAGCGTGCTGCGGGACGGTCGCTACGTCGGCGACTTGACGCGCGCCGAGGCGACCCATGACANNCTGAGCGGCGAAATTCTCGGCTTCGCCGGATTGGTGGGGGCGGGCCGCACCGAGCTGATGGAAACAATCTTCGGGGTGACGCCGGCGGTGGCGGGCAAGATGGCCCTCGACGGTGCTGCGTTTCTGCCGGGCAATCCGCGCGACGCGATTGACCGCGGGGTTTACCTGGCGCCCGAGGACCGCAAACGGCACGGGCTGGTGCTCCCCATGTCGGTGGCCCAGAACACGTCGTTGCCGAGCGTCGGCGGGTACAACCGATGGGGGTGGCTGGATCGTACGACCGAGCGTCGGGTGGCCGAGGCCGAGGTCAAGCGCCTGCGCACGAGGACACCCAGCGTCCGTCAGAAGGTGGTGAACCTTTCGGGCGGCAATCAACAGAAAGTGGTACTGGGGAAATGGTTGGCCATGAACCCCAAGGTCCTGATCCTCGACGAGCCCACCCGCGGAATCGACGTGGGCGCCAAGGCCGAGATCTATCGCCACATGGCGGCCCTGGCCAGTGAGGGAATTTCGATTCTGATGGTGAGCTCGGACATGGAAGAGATCATTGGAATGAGCGATCGTGTCGTCGTGATGCATGAACGGCGAATCAAAGGCGTACTGACCCGCGCGGGCCTCACCCAGGAGGCAATCGCCGCCTTGATGACCGGAGGCGAGCGCGCGAGCGGGGGCCGGCTCGCCACGCAACAAGAGGCAATCCCATCATGAGGCGCGAGCTCGGCATGTTCGTGGCGCTGGTGGTCATGTGCCTGGCGCTCTTCATCTCGAACCCNNGGCATCGATCTGTCGGTGGGGTCGGTGGTCGGCCTGACGGGCGTCATCATCGCCAAGCTGTCGACGCACGCGACGGGCGGGCTCGGGCACTCGCTGTGGCTGGGCATACCCGTTGCCCTGGGCGCCGCGCTGCTGGTGGGGCTGGCGCAAGGGTTGCTCATCACGCGCCTCAAGCTGCAGCCGTTCATTGTCACCTTGGGCGGGATGTTGCTGGTCCGCGGGGTCTCTCAGACCATCGTGCAGGGCGGAACGTTGAGCCTGGGCACCTCGCCCCTCCTGGGGTTGGCCAACGGCGGCCTCATCCAAGTCAACGGCGATCCTCTGGTGCCCTACCCGCTTCTGATGTTCGCGGCGGTGGCGCTCCTGGGCACCTACGTCCTGCATTTCACGGTATTCGGGCGCTATGTCTACGCCATCGGGGGCAACCGTGACGCCGCCGAGTATTCCGGCATCAACGTCAAGAAGGTGGAGACGGCGACGTACGTCATTTCCGCCGGACTCGCGGGCGTGGCCGGGATTTGTTACGCGGCCTACATCGGCCAGATGTCCCAGCAGGTGGGCGTGGCCTACGAGCTGTACGCCATAGCGGCGGTGGTCCTGGGCGGCTGCTCTTTGCGCGGCGGTGAAGGCACCGTGCTGGGGATCGTGATCGGGTCCGCCATCATGCGGGTCATCGACAACGGCATCAACATGTTCCAGATCCGGTATGAAGACGACCAATCGATCCCACGCCTGTGGCGGCTCAACCCGAACTGGACGTTCATCATCGTCGGCTCGGTGATCCTGGTCGCGGTGGTGCTCGACCAGGTTGTCCACATCGTGCAGTCCGCTCGGCGGATCAAGCGCGCGTCGGGACCGGCGCCGGTGCCGGTCGCCCCCTCGGGCGCGGGGGCCTGACGCGGCCGGGCTCGCGACCGCGTACGCGGCCTTCGACAGCGGCAGACGCGCGTTGCACAGTCATTTTCGCGTGACAACTCGTCAGAGCGGGCGCCATCCGTGCCTCCAGAGCACGGTGACGGTGATGACCAGGGCAACGCAGAACACGGCCTCACGGANNGCCCGCATCTCGCGCTTGAGCGCCACCATCTCGAGGGGATCGCGCGGGTCGGTTCGAAGGGCGTAGCGGAACAGACCCAAGAAGAACCGCGTGGAACCGAAGAGCGCGAGCCACGGCCGGCGGGGATGAGGCGGTAGACCGGCTCGCACTTCAGCGGGTAGTGCCGACATCACGCGGGCGAGCAGCGGGACCTGGCGAAGAATCTCGACGATATATGGGGTGGCCACGACGGCGGCGATGACTGATCCGGTGAGCTGGATCTCCACGCGCGATCACAAAGCAGATCTGATGCCGGAGACCAGGGTCCGCTTTCGCGCCACCGAACGGTCCCGAAAGGGCAGATTTGGCGGACTTCCCGGCGCGCGATTGCCAATTCGACGCTCGGCCGACTCGGCAAGCCGCGCTTGCTCACCTGCCGCCTTGGCCTGCCCTACCCCGGCATTGGGACGACGCCAAGCTGGCGCAGCAAGCTCAACATGTCGAAGTTGAACCACGACTCGACGATCTTGCCTCCCGCGATGCGGGCCACGTTGGCGCCGGTCACCCGCACCACCTTGCCGGTGGGCGGCATTCCGTGCAGGGGGCCCGAGTTTGTTCCTTTCACGGACCAGCGGGTCACGACCCTGTCGTCTTCGGCGATCTGATCCTCGATGGTGACGGCGAGGTCGGGAAAGCCGACGCGAAACGGCGCGGCGATCTTCTTCAGGCTCTCCGGCCCGTTGGGCCAGCCGCCGGGAGGCGAGTGAGGATCGTGCGTGACGTGGTCGGCCGCGAAGATCTCCTCGGCGACGCCGAGCTTCCCCTCGGTGATGATGTCCAGGAACCAACGACGGGCGGTGGCCTTGTTCTGTTCGATCGACATGAGAGCTCTCCTTGCGTGCTTGCGCGATTTTGGTGGGCCGCGGTCATCGCGACCTCTGACGGATAGGCTAGCGATCACGCGCAGCGCGCGAATCGGTCGAACGACCTATTTTGCGGTCGCGGCCGCNNAGACCGCGCGCGACCCACAGCAACACCTCCACCTCGCGCTCCGAGAGGTCGCGGGGCAACGACGCCCGACGCTTCACCCGCGCGCCCGCGGCGCGCAGCACCGAGTGCGCGGCGTCGCGATCGAGTCGGCCGGCCTTGACCTCTCCCAGCAGCGTGGCAACCGCGTCTTCGTTCGAGCGCGCCGCCCGATACGGCCGCTCCTCGCCGAGCGCGGCGAAGACGTCGGCCACGGCCAGCACGCGCGCCAGGGAGCTGGCGTTCCCCCCCTGCACATGTCGCGGATAGCCGCTGCCGTCGATGCGCTCGTGGTGGGAGCCGATCACCGCCGCGTACGGGGCCAGGAGCGGCGTCCGCGCGGCGATGCGCTCCGATTCTGAGGCGTGGCGCTCGATGCGCTGCCGCTCGGCCGCCGAGAGCTTCGCGGCCTTGTCCCAGATGCCGTTGGGAACGCAGGCACGACCGAGGTCATGCAACAGCCCCACGACCCGGGCGCGAAGCTGCTCCTCGTCGCTGCCGCCGTCACCGGCGACGGACGCCGCGCACAGCTCGGCGACCCGCTGCGAGTGCCCGAGTAGAAAGGGTGACTTGAGATCGACACAGGTCGCGAAGGCGGCCGCCACCTCGGCGACGCGCGCGGGGTCGGCGCGGTGAGCCAGGCCCGGCTCGGCAGCGAGCAGCTCGTCCGACGTCGACACGCCCGGCTGGAAGATGCGCTCGAGCAGCTCGCGCGCCGCGGGAAGAATCGCATCGACGATCGCCGGATCGAGCTCGCCCCCGCGCCGGGCCTTCAGCACCGCGACTCCCGCGGGTGGTCCCTCGATCGAACCGTGGAGCACCATCGCATAGGCGACGCGCAACACCCGCGCCAACACCCCGATGCGTTCACCCGCCAGCCCCCGGGGGCCCCCCTTGCCGTCCCAGCGCTCGTACATACCGCCGAGCGCGTCGAGCACGCCCTCGGACAGCCGCAGCTCCCGCGCCAGGGCGACGGCCTGAGCGCAGTGGGCCTCGGCCAGCTTGCGCGGCACCGACGGGCTCGAGAGCACCCGCGCGACGCTCCGCACCCGGCCCAGCGCGCCGGTTCCGCGTCCGGCGCCGCCGAATACCGCGCGAACGAAGCCTCCGGGATCGGTCGCGTCGACCGGATTGAGGGCGGCGAGCAGACCGATGTCGTCCCCCGAGCCGAGCCACGCGGTCTCGTGCGCGTAGCTGGTGCAGCCGATGTAGCGCAACAGCGCCGCGTAGAAGGCATCGGAGCGCTCGGCGATCGAGAGCCGAGCCGCCTCCGCGATTGCAACCGCCGCGATCGCGGCGCGCGACGAGATCTCCTCCGGTACACCGGCCGCGGCCTCGGCGGCCAGCGCCAGGCTGGCGACGACTTCAGCGAGCCGTGCTTCGGTCACGGCCGAGGAGGATACACCGACGTCTGCGCGCGATGTCGGAGCGGCGGTAGGAGCTGAAGCCGTGCGGCGGCGATGCCCTGCCCGGTGCCACATTCTTCGGATTGCACGCCGATCGCAGCCAGGGCACTGACCTGACCCCACAGAACTTGGTCGAGCTTTTCGTGGCAGGTCACAGCGCTGCAATCTTGCGTTAAGAATCGCTATGAGCGTGTCAGCCGATGATTTGTTCGCCGCCATCGCCCGACATGGCTGGGAGTCGGTGGCATTTCAATCTCTGGAGCCCGGGATCGAGGTCTGGATGGACGAAGCCACAGGTGCCCTTGTGCCATACGCGGACACCGGCCGCGCGTGGGTCGGCGCAGGTCTGCCCCTAGCAGGGGTGGGGGACCTCGTCGGGGTGGCTCTGCGTTTTGCACAGGCGGGGGCTGTGGCTGGCCGGCGGGTATCGTGGTTTTCGGCGGAGCGCCGGCTAGACGGCTTTCCCGCACTACTGGTCGGAGAACAACCAGAATGGCGGCCTCGTGATTGGCCGGCTACCGTGTCTCGATCCCGGGGCCTGCGCGAGCAGCTGCGTCGCGCCCGCGCCGCGGGCGTGGCCGCGCGTGCGGCCATGAACGTCGAGGTTGAGAGTGGGAGCCGCCTTCGCGAAGCGGTCGAGACACTCGCGCGGGGATGGCTGGCGCGGCGGCAAATGGAACCGATGCGCTTCCTGGTGACGTTCGCACCCTGGCAGCGGCAAGACGCCCACCGCTATTTCATCGCCGTACGCGGAAACGAGCTCGTCGGCTTTCTTTCGCTGGTGCCCGTTCCCTCCCGACGAGGGTGGTTGTTCGAGGACCTGATACGATCGCAAAGCGCACCGAACGGCACGTCGGAGTTGCTCATTGATGTCGCGATGCGCGCGATCGCCGAGGAGGGGGCGGAGGCCGCAACCTTGGGCCTGGCACCACTGAGCGGTCACATCGGACGCGGCCTGCGTCTGGCACGCGTGCTTGGCGGGGGGCTATACGATTTCCAGGGGCTTCGCGCGTTCAAAGCGCGTTTGCATCCAGGCTGCTGGAGGCCGGTTTGGCTACTGGTTCCCCCGGGGGCTCGCCCAGCTCGGGCCGTACTCGACGTGCTGCGTGCATTCACCGGCAAACGAATCGGGCGCTACGTCCTGCACACCGTGCTCAGGCACCCGAGCGCGGCCTGTGTCGCGCTGGCGTTGCCGCTCGCGCCATGGACCCTGTCTCTCGCGCTGCTCGTGATCTTGGGCGCGCACGGCCCGCTCGGGTTTTCGCGGGGGGTACTCGGCGCCTGGACCCTGTTCGACGCGGCGCTGGACGCATCGTTGTGGTGGGCCGCGCGA
>PMNO01000635.1:0-354 GCA_003161835.1 Myxococcales bacterium
CCTTTTTCGAAGTTGAAGGTGCCGGCGACCGGGACGTCGTCCCGGTAGGCCAGGGTGGAGACCACCCGATGCGCGTAGGTCGCGCGGATGACATCGAAGAACGCGGGGGTCAGGTATTCGATCCCGCCGTGCTTGGACGCATTCGCCGAATAGAAGTCCCGGAGCGCTTGCCAGTCGACGTCGCCCATCTCGGTGCCCGTCAGGGTCTTGAAGGTCAGCCCATGGCTGGCGGCGATTTGCCTTTCGCGGCGAACTTGCTTGCGATGGCGTGACTTGAAGCTGCCGAGGTAATCCTCGAAGTCGCGATACGGCTGGTCCGGTCGGTTGTGCCAGTGAAATTGCAGACTCAGCCGC
>PMNO01000635.1:363-4895 GCA_003161835.1 Myxococcales bacterium
ATGCCGGCGCGGTGCGCCGCGCTCGCCCAGGCCCAATCGAAAATGAATTCGCCGTAGCTGTTGTTCTTCAGGTACAGCGGCACCGCTCCGATCAGCCGGCCAGCGCCATCCCGGACCACGACGAAGCGTGGCAGGTTGCCGGCGCGCCTTCCGACGCTGCCGGAGGTTTCCAGAGCCGCCAAGAATGCATGTTCGATGAACGGGTCGTCATCGCCACCCAGGCGATTCCATTCCGCCTCGCCCACGGAGGCAATTCGATCTGTGATCTCGGTCGGGATGAGTGGAGTCTAGTGCACCGGCTCGCGACGGTCGCGTCGGCGCGGCGGATTGGGATTCGACGCCCGGGGGGCATCTGATAATCTTCTTCTTGAGTCTGACGGTGGTTGCGGGATGGAGAGCTCGATGAAAGCGCTCGCGCATTTTGGCAGGAGCCTGGGCTGGTGGGGCGCGGTCGGGCTGTCGTTGGTTCTGGCNNTGGGATTCGTGATGGCGTTGCCCGGCGTCCCCGGCCAGGGCTTGCTGCTGATCTTGATTGGCCTGACCCTGGTCAATTTTCCGGGCAAGCGCAGGCTGGAGAAGAAGCTCATCGGGAGGCCCGCCGTCCTGCGCGCCGTCAACGGGTTGCGGTCGCGCTTGGGCCATCCGGCCCTCGAGATTGATTGAGGGCGCTCAGGTCGCCGGTTCGATGGGGGTCCTGGGGACGAACAGGACCAGGATCAAGCTCGGCCAGCTGGCGACAAAAGCGACGGTGAAGAAGAGGGGGTGGCCGAGCGATTCGTTCAGGGGACCCGAAACGGCGCCCGAGAACGTGCTGGCCACCGACACGACGGCGCTGGCGAAGGCATAGTGCGACGCGGAGAACGCTGTCCGGCACCGCTGCATCAAGAACACGACGTGAGCCGCGGCCCCGATGCCCGCCGCGAACTGTTCGGCGATGATCACCGGGACCACGCCCGCGAANNTTGAGGATGCCGCGGTGGCTGGTGTCGATGCCGATGTCGCGCAACAGAGGTTTGGACATCGCGAACATCATGATGTCGCCCACCTTGTAGAAGAGCATGAACGACAACACGAGAGCCGCTTGCGGTTGGGCGAAGAACGATCGGTAGGCCGCCCAGAACGGCGCGCGCGGAACCACGGCACCCGCCGGGGTGGTGGCCCGTTCCGGCGGGTGGGGCATCACGGTCGCGTTGATCCCACAAACGAGAATCATGAGCACGCCCGCCGCGCCGAATCCCCAGAACCAGCTGGTCTGCCCGGCCAGAACCACCAGTCCCGATGCGCCGGCGATCATCGCCGCGCGAAACGCCGCCGTACGGACGCCAGAGAACAGAGCCTGCCGCTGCTTGTCGAGCGCCTGCAAGTAAAAACCGTCGCACGCGATGTCATGGGTCGCGTGCACGATCGCCAGGNNCAGTTGAAGCAGCAGCACCCAGGTGCGCTTGCGTCCGAACAGATCGACCACCGGGCTCCAGATGAATTTGAACGTGACCGACAGGTGCAGCCACGACGTGGACGCGATCTGGGTCTTGGAGGCGCCGATGGCGGTCAGATACTCCGTGCCCATCTGGTGCAGAAAGCTCCACGGCAGCCCCTCGCCAAAGTAGGTGGACGAGATCCACAGCAACCCGCGTCTGGATTTCACCGGCGCCGCGCCCCCCGCGCCAGCGTCCGTGGCGGTAGCCGTAGCGGCGTCGACGTCCGCGCCGGATGGGTCCCGCGGGGTTTCGGGTGGCATCAGTTGCTATGGTCGTGCGTCGGACCGCCGGTGGCCAGTTATTTCGAGCACTGCCGCCGCCGGCGGCAAACGGCCCGTCAGGCGGGGATCCCACCAGCCGCGCGAATGGCGGCGCAGGTGGGGCACGGGCAATTGCGCCGCAGGTCGCGGAAGTTGTAGATGCCGCTGTCGTGATTGTCGGACCAGCCGATCTGAATCGCATACTGCCCCATCAGATCGATGCGCTTGGCGCGCACGGTCTCGGGCACCGAGGTCGGGTCGAGCAGGGGCGCCCCCGACATTTCCTCGATGCAGGCCGCGCAGCGGCAGCTCAGGCGCAACAACCGCGCGGGGTAGGCGCTCTCGTGACCATCGGGCCACTTGAAGGTGATCTTCGATCGCAGCAAACCAACGATTTCATCGGGCATGGGCATGGCGAAAATCTCAGCGTTTCAGCGCCGGGCGGCGCATCAGATAGCGAAGCAAGGGCGCCACATGGAGGGCCTGGATGAAGCCGCCACCCTCGATCACGGCCGGCAGTTGCGCGACCGGAACCAGATGAATCCGCAGATCCTCGCTGCTCTCCGGGCGCGGCCGGGAGAGCAGGGTCACGTCCTCGGCTAAAAAGGTGTGGGTCAGGTTGTTCTGCAAAGCCGGGTTGGCCGAGAGCGTGAACAGGGGCGACCACTTGCCGCCTCCGTAGCCCGTCTCCTCGCTGAGCTCGCGGCGGGCGGCGGCCTCCAGGTCGTGCTCGCCCGCGTCGGTGGTGCCGGCGGGGATCTCGAAGTGCACCGCGCCCAATCCGTGCCGGTACTGACGCAGCAGAACCACTTCGTCCGCGGTGGTCACGGCCACGACGTTCACCCAGGGACGGTACTCCGTGACCCAGTACTCCGGGATCTCGGCGCCATTGGGCAGGCGCACGTGCTCGAGGCGCACGGTGAACCATTCCTTGCGCGCCACGTACGAGCTGGACACGACCTCCCAGGTGCGCGGATCGTCGCTGAAGGTGAGGGCGGGCCCGGGGGCTTCGTCGGGGGCTCCGTCGCGATCCTTGTTGTCGTTGTTCATGGCTGTCGTCTCGGTGGAGCGAGGTGGGGGATTCAGACGTCGGTTCCCGGGGCCAATAATCGTCGTGCGCGCGCGAAAATGTCGTTCAACATCCCGGGGGTCAATCGGCCCGTGTTGGTGTTTTGGCGGCTCGGGTGGTACGACCCGAGCAGCGCCGGCTCCCCGGGGCCGATCGAGACGAGCGCGCCGTGCCCAAAGAGGGCGCGCCGCTGCCGCCTGGCGCCCGGCTCCGCGCGGGGCTCACCTTCGCGCAGGTAGGCGAGATATCCGTCCCACGCGATTCTTCCCAGGGCCACGACGACNNTTCGTCCGGCGTGGGTTTGTTGTCGGGCGGCGCGCACCGCACGACCGATAGAATGTAGGCGTCGCGCAACACCAATCCGTCGTCGGGCCGCCGCGCCGTGGGAATCGACGCAAATCCATTCGCGTGCAGCGCCCTCATGAGAAAATCGCCCGAGCCATCGCCCGTGAAGACCCGGCCCGTCCGGTTCGCGCCGTGCGCCGCCGGCGCCAGACCGACAATCAAGACCCGCGCATCTGGATCCCCGAACCCCGGCACCGGACGCCCCCAGTACGTGTCCTCACGGTGGGCGGCCTTCTTGTCGCGCGCGATCCTTCGGCAATAGGACCGCAGCCGTGGGCACAGCTCGCAGTTGACGATGCCCGCGCGCGCGACCGCGAGCGCGGCCGGGCGGCCTCCCCCGATCACTCCCGGCGTTGTCCCAGCGGCCGAAGGTGGGCGGCGCGCACTCAGCATCAGTGCGGCCGCAGCGATCTGACTATCAGCCCCAGGCCGGCCGCCATCATTCCCAACATGAGCAGCGTTGCGATGAGGCTGGTGTCCTGAAAGTAGATGTCCATGTTCGCGATCACGCCGACGATGACCGCTCCAAAACCGGCGATCGTCAGCACCCACCCGAGGATGGACTTGCCGCTGAAGAACAGGACCGCGACGCCAATCAGGAGGGGCATCAAGGTCACGCCGAAGGCGCTGCCGCCCCCGGCCATGCGCCAGAAGGACGTGTGGACAGTGACCCGACCGAGGAGGAGGTACGCCCCGACGCCCAGCAGCCCGAGCCCGATGAAGAACTCCCCCACGCCTCCCGCGGTCCCGCCCGCGCCCGGCCGGACACGCCCGCCGAAGCTTGCGCCCGAATCGCTCACGAGGTGCCCTTGGCAATCGGGTAACCGGCGTCGCGCCACGCCCGGATCCCGCCATCCATGGACACGACGTTGCGATACCCCATCTTGCCCAGACTCTCGGCCGCCAGGGCCGACCGAAAACCCCCACCGCAGTACAGAACGATGTCCGTGTCGTGATCGGGGATCTCGGTTTCGATATCGCGCTCGAGGATCCCGCGGCCCAGGTGGCGCGCGCCAGCGGCATGGTCAACCGCAAACTCCTGGTCCTCCCGGACATCGACGAATTCGAACCGGTCGCCGCGCTCCAACCGGATCTTCACGTCATGGGCCGTGCACTGGCGCACCGCTTTTTTGGCTGCCTCGACCAGGGCCAAAAAACCGGGACTGTGCTTCATGCCGGGTAGACTACCAGATGGGTCCGCGTCGGTGCCGGCCGGCCCTTCGAAAAACCGCAACCAACAACGACGATCATGCCCGGTGCCGATTGACAGGGCGCCGGGCACTCCATACGTTGGGACCTTACCGTGGCAGAAAAGCGTGACTACTACGAAGTACTGGGCGTCGTTCGCGAGGTTGAGGCCGTCGAGCTGAAGGCGGCCTA
>PMNO01000004.1 GCA_003161835.1 Myxococcales bacterium
ACCATGGCGCTCGCCTGTGGCCTGACCAACGTGGCCACCTTCACCTTCAGCCTGCCCGCCGCCCACGTGTACTACCGCCACCTCGGCGCCAACATGAACGACGATTTCCACAACAACATCTGTCACGCGGACGCGGGCGATGCGACGGGGCAGCCGCGGGTGCACACGGGCGTGCTCTACGCCATGAAGTGCCTGGCGGAGTTCACGGAGAAGATGAAGGCGCTCACCGAGGGTGCCGACAACCTGCTCGCGAACGCGCTGGTGTATGTGACCTCGTGTACGGCGTGGGGAAAGACCCACGGCACGGAGGATTGGCCGGTGTTGATGATTGGCAAGGCGGCGGGTCGCCTGAAGGGCAATCAGCACTTCAAGTACCCGGGCGAGAATCTGAGCCGCGCTTTGCTGACCGCCGCGAATATCGTCGGCTCTCCCTTGACCGAACTGGGACGCGCCGAGGGCCTCGTCACGGCCGCGCTCCCGGGTATCCAGATCGCCTAGTTCTCCCGGGCTCCGGACTATTGCAGCAGTCCGAACAACGGCAGGTCGGTCACGTAGCGCAGGCCCCGGGGGGCGTCCAGGACCGCGGCGATGGCGTTGAGCACGGTGCCTACCGTGCCGCGATCGCCGTGGGTTCCCCCGGCCAGGAGCATGTCGAGCGGCGGATCCCCGTCGATGCGGATGCGGTCGTGCGGGTCGGGCGCGTCGACGGACATCTCCAGATCCAGGCGAACAACCGGCTCTCCCGCCACCAGGCCGATCGCGCTTTGTCGCAGGCCAGCCACCGCGCCCGCGGCGATCCCGGCGCGCGGCGCGGCCGCCGTCGATACCACGGCCTCGATGGTCGATTGGATACTGTCGAAGGTCAGACCCAACCCGGCGCCCAGCAGGGCGCAGGATTCGGGAAGCCCGCGATGCCCAAACCGGCGGGACGCCACCCCTGCCTGGAACTCCTCGACCGACAATCCGGCGCCCACCTTGGCCCGCAGTGGCCCGCGACGCTTCGCCGCGTCCACCACGCGTTCGACCCACACCCGCCGCACCGATACGCAAGCGCCCACCAAGGCCAGCGGCAATCTATCCATCACGAACCCGGGGTTCACACCCGTGCCCAACACGGTGATTCCACCCTTTTGCGCCACGGCGTCGATCCGATTTGCGAGATCACGCGTTGCCAACTCGGCGTAGGCGAGATCCTCGCAACTGGACACGACGTGCACGCCGCGCGACGCCGCTTGTTCGATCAGGGGCAACAGCTCAGCCGTGCCCGAGGTCGTCAGCACGAGGGCCACGTCGGACGGAATCATCAGCCCCTCGAGAAATCGCGATACCACGGCGATTCCCAGTTTTCCCACGCCGGCAACGACGCCCGCGTCCTGCCCCGTGAACGCCGGATCGACGACCGCCACAACCCGCACCGAGCTCTTTTCCAGCAGGGCCTTCAAGACCTCGCGTCCGATGGCGCCCAGCCCCACCAACGTGACGCGCGTGAGTTGCGGCAACACGACCCCCGACGTGGCGGTCATTTGGCGAACTCCGCCAGATCTTCACCGATCTCTTCGAGCATCGACGACAACGCGCCGGGCGGCAGGGTGTCCAAGCGGCGCCGAAACCCCTCCAGCTCGTCGCGCAGTCTGGCCGAACGGCGTCGGATGTTCGCCAAGGTCGAATGCATCAAGATCAACTGCGCCGTTTGACCGTGATCGTCAGACATGCCCGCTTCGCCCGTCGGATTCAACCGGCCGCGCAGGTCGCCAATCTCGCGTTCGAGCTGGGCTTGGCGCGCTTCCGAATCGCGGCGCAAGCGCGCCAGCTCGAGGCGTCCTTCGACCAGCTGCGAATCCTTGGCCGCCAGCGCCTGCTCGAAATCAGACCGCACACTGACCAGGGGATCGCTCCCGCCCGGCCGGCGCGCGACCTCTTCGCGGGCCCGGTTGAGGGATTCCTCTATGGCGGCCAGGGTCCGCATCTCGTCTCGCAGGCGCTCCTCGATTCCCGCAACCGCGGCCTGCAGCTCGGCGGGCGGAATGCCGCCGTCATGATGGCCGTTGCGGGTGCCCCCACCCTGTTTCGCCAGCGCGGCCATTTGTTCCTCGGCACCGACGGCACGCTGTTCCGCAGCCAGCGCCCGTTGTTCGGCCGCCGACAACCTCTGCGCGAATTCGGCCTCCAGGACCTGCGCGCCCCCGATTCCGCTGCCCGCCGGGTGCGACGCCGCTTCCCGCTCCCGCTCTCGCTCGAGACGGAGCAGCTTCCCCTCCAGCTCGGCGAGACGCCCCCGGCGTGCGCGGTCCGCGTCCTCCAGCTCCTTGGCGTTCCGGCGCAGCGTGGCGGCTTCCTTGTCGGAGGTCGCCGCGCGGGCCTCGGCGGATTTCACGGTGTCCTCCAGCTCGTCCACCAGGGCCGCCTGTTCGGCCACCGAAAGCTGGAGGCGACGGACCTCGCTCGCATGAACGCCCGCGCCCCGATGGAATTCCTCGATCGCCCGATCCCGCTCCTTGCGCGCGATCGCGACTTCCTCGGGAGCCGATCCGCGCGTCGTCTCCCCCGGCGCGACCGCTTGTCGCAATTTTTCTTCCAGTTCCGCCACCTGCCAAACCAGATCTTGCTTGTCTCCCTCTAATCGGGCAATGCGATCGTCGCGTTCCGCGATCGCGCCCGCCTTTCCCTGGAGCTCTCGAAGCTGCTCGTCGGCGACACGGATCCGATCGACCACCAGGCCCAATTCCGCGCGGTCCCGCTCGGAGGCCTCCTCGGCGCGGCGCGCGCGCAACTCGAGCTCGGCGAAGGCCGCGGGGGTCGTCGAGGCCGTCGCTCCGCGGGCAAGGCCGATCGCCATTTTCTCGGCCACGACCGCCATTTCCTCGGCGGTGCGACGGGTCAACGTCAACACAGACTCGTCGGCCTCCGCCAGGGCGCGGCGCAACTTGGCGAGCTCGTCGTCCGCCGCCGCGCGATCCTCGGCGCCCCGTCGAAGACGGGCACGCAACTCCTGGATCTCTTCGGCCTGGGCGCGCGAAACGCGCACGGCGGACTCGGCCTGCGCCAGCGCATCGGCCAACTTTCGTCGCACGTCGGCCAATTGCGTGTCGAGGTCCTCGATGCGCGACCGCGCGCGGCGCTCGGCCTCTTCTAGCCGACGCTCGGCCACCTCACCCCGCGCGTCCGTCACACCTGCCGCGATCTCTCGCATACCGGTCACCAACGGCACCGGAGTCTTCCCGCCGGAGCCGCCCAACACCAGCGCCTCGATGGGCGCGAACGGAATCTGCACCAACGAATAGCCCAGCGAGGAGGGAGCGGCAGCGCCCGCTATCGCGACGTAGTGGCTGGGCTGCTCCGCGCCACCCTGCAACAGGGAGACATCCACCCGCAGGGCGTCGGCGCTGCCATCGAATTCAACCAGGCCGAATCCCAGAAAAGGGGTCTGTCCCAACATCCGGACGACCGGGAAATGAGCCGCCAGAGTGTCCGCCAGGTCGTAGTACCCGACCCCGTCCCGCGATAGCCGTCCCTTTCGATCCGCCGCGGGAACGGCCATGATCACGTGACCCGTTTCGACGAGCACCGCGCGCAAGGCGGTGATGAGGCCCGGCAAACCCAGCACCGACTGTCCCTCGGGAACCAACACAATGTCGAATCGCTCGCCCGACGCCGTAAGCTGCCGAAGATCGGCCACGGTTCGAAATTCGATCCTTGGCCCGGCGTGGCGTGCCCGCGCCCGTTCCACCCGTCCCTTGTCCAGATCAACCGCCACGACGCGTTCGGCGCCCTGCTTGCCCAGGTAATCCGCCGAACCTCCATCGCCACATCCAATCTCCAGAACGCGGCGTCCGTGCCACAGAGGGGCTGCGTAGGCGTAGAGAGGCAACCGCAAACTCAGAATATCCGTCGCATTTCGTTCAGCCATGGCGAAGCGCGCACTATACCCCAATGCGTACGCGGCGCCCGAGCGACGCGCCTCGGCGCCGCACAAACACGCGAATCAGTCCAAAGTCGGCAGAGCATGGCATAATCAAACCTGGAATCGCGTCGTGGCCAGAAAATCTCCAAAGCGCATCGAAGAGACCCCGCGCACCTCAACCCCCGTCGAACCGCCGACCGGCGATATCGCCTTGGTTCTGGGTAAGGATGCCGATGGGCTCCATATCCTGCGCCGACGTTCCCAGGAGGCCCCGATTGAGGCGGGCCTGTTGCGGCCCGTGCGCGAGGGCAAACCCATCGTCGGTGAGGTCATTAGCCTGACCCAGCGACCGGACTTGCCCATGGTTTTCGACGTGAAGTCTGAATTCAAACCTGAATCGGGTCCGGGTGAAGGCCCCGTCGCCGATCGCTTGTCTCCCGACGGCCCAGCCCAGGTGGCCAGCGAGGCTTATCGCAAGGGCTGGGATGCGGTGTGGGGCCGCCGGCGCGACCGCTCCGTGAACTGAGCCCCCAAAATCAATCCGGTCCCACCCCCTCAGGGAAAGGCCCCCTCCCGCCGATGGTCGGCGGTGGAGCTACCGCGTGCCCCATCGCCACCACGAAAATCAGCTCGACAACATCATGGGATGGCTGCTTGCCGCCAAGCAGAATCTGCCTGCCATCAACGATGGCCAGGTGACCCCGGACCGGATCTCGCAGATGTCTGCGTTGCTCGACCGCTTGCACGCGAGCGCGAACGGTCTGCGGCTCCAGATCCAAGCTGAGCGCCGTCGGCGTGCCGCGTAACCAGCAGCCCCGACCGGATAATTTCTCTTCCGTGGCGGCGGGTTGTTATGGTTCGGGATGACGTGTACCGAAACCTTTGTCGATCCTCGGTGAATTCGACGTCCCGGAAGCCGGCGGTATTGGAGCGCTTGCCGGCGATCAATTCCCTGTCGCTGCTCCCGCCATGGCTCGTACCCCTCGGGCTTTTGTTTTTGGGATTGTCAGGATGCAAGGGTGCCGCCGGACCGGGAGCGCCACCAACACGCGCCGACGAGGCCATCGGTCCGCGGAGCGAGCCGCCGGCGGTCCGCGGCACGGGCGGTAGCGGCCCGGCTCAAACCACGAAACCCGCGGTTGCGCCGCCCGCGATCGCGACCGGCACTGAATCGGGGCGCGTGCTTCTGTGGGCGGACGGCAAGGAAGGTTGGCTGGACGCGCAGAAGGCGGTGGCCGACGGCTACACGCTGGTGGATCTCGGCGACGATTGGACACCCTACATCCTCGCGGAGCAACACGACGAAACCGGCCGACCACTCCCCAACCGCTATCGCCGGGTGTTCATAGGTCTGGCGAACGACACGCTTGACAGCGACGGCGAGCCCCTGGAGCCCGGCGAGAAAAACTATCTGGAGCTGTACGGCATTTTTCCAGCGTTCTCCGTCCTGCGGGCGCGCTTCATCGAGGATCAGGCCAAGAGTTGCCTGGACGCGGAGGGACAACCCGCGCTGGAAGCGGTAGAGACGGTGGCGTACGTGTCACCCGAGGACACCCGGAAGGTGGAGAGACGCTTGGCGCGCGTGCGCCAGGAACTGGAGGAGGCCCGCCATAAAGCGCACGCCAAGACCCTGGCCGCCCTGATCGTGAAACGGCCGGATCTCGAGCCCAAGCTCAAGCTGATCGAACGGCGGGCGGCGGAGAAGCTGGCGATGGCGGAGGTCGAGAAGCGCCTGACCTGCGAGGGGCTCCTGGGCCACAAGAAGGGCCACCTGCACACGACCGGCGTCTACGACGATGCCATGCGCCTGGCGGTTCGACAATTCCAGCAGAAGAACATGATCTACGAGGCGAACTACCTGCGCCGCAAGACCATGGATGGCCTGTCGCGGGCCATGCTCGACAACGATCACGACGCGCTGCTGCGCGGCCTGCGCGAACGCGTGGTCGACGCGGCCGGCGTCGTCGAGGACGGGAGCACCGACGGCCGGAGCGGGCCTCCGCAGTATCAAGCGGCCTCCGGACAGCGAGAGATGGTCCGAAATCTGGCGGACGAGTACACCAAGGCCGCGGCGTCGCAGATGGGCCTCGACACGGCCGCCGGGGCCCTGGCCTTCTTCGCGCGGCATCCGGCCACCGATTTTGGCCACCTGCGCGCCGCCGTGAAGCTGCCAGGCCGCCCCGAGTACTACGCGCCGCACATGGATCTCTCGATGGTGGTCGATCGCGGGGATGTCTGGTACGACCCCCCCTTCGACGAGAACGATCACTGGCATCCTCAGCCGCGCAAGCACTACCCGTCGCTGACGCTGATGCTGCGCTATCGCAATCAGAACATTCCGCTGACGCGCTGGCGCACGACCGTCGGCGGCTGGCGCGCCGAGCAGGCCAGCAACGGCTACGAGTACTACCGGTACAAAGGCTCGGACATCGGCCCGCGCGTGATCCGTCACGTGACGTCCGGTCCGGTCTGGATCGCTCCCACGTCGACCCCCATCCGCTCGCTCGTGAAGGGAAAGATCATCAACAAGTCCTGGCAACAGATCGTCAACTACGACGAGCTCGGCCCGGGGTATCTGTCCGCGTACGGCGTGGTGGCCGGTTACTTCGTGGTTCCAGGAAAGGACGGGCGCAACGACTTCGACAACGGCATCCGCGCCCACGGCTCGTCGGACTACCTGTCGATCTACAGCCAGAACGGCTATTCCCACGGCTGCCACCGGTTGCCCAACCACCTGGCCATCCGCATGTACGACTTTCTGCTGCACCACCGGACCGTGCGGGTCGAGGGAGATGCGCCCATGGCGTTCTCGCGGCAGTTCCTGTTCAAGGAGAGCGTCTACGAGATGCGCATCCCCTCGCGGGGTTTCATCTTCACGCTGGAGCCGCCGTTGCCGGTCAACGTGCTGGAAGGCGAGATCAAGGGCAACATCAAGAAGCCCATCCTCGAATACGTCCCCAAGCCGGGCCTGAAATATCCCGGGCCGCCACCCCCGTTGCCCAACTCGCCAGAGGCGCGCGCCGGCGGCTCCGGGGCCGCCTCGCCCACGGGTGGCGCGGAAGAGAGTCCATGACTTCCAAGCACAGCTCCACGCCCAGGTCCAATTCCGCCGAAGGCGCCCGGCGCACCGGAACAATGGGCCATCGGTACGGGCTGTGGGGTGCGGGCCTGGGCGCTCTGAGTCTGGCGGCGCTCGGATGGTCGCTGGTCACGACGACCGTGACGCAGGCGCAGGCGCAGGGCTCACCGCCCGCCCCCACCACCCAGGCCGGCGAGATCTCCGACGGAGGCGCCCTGCCCGCTCCGTCGATCACCCCGGCAGCGCCCAGCCCCAGGGTGAAGATCGTCTTCAAGACCATCCCACCCGGCCCCGCCACGGTCTCCTGGGGGAAGAAGAAGCTGGGGTTCATCAAGCCGCGCGCGCCTCTCGTGGTGGAGCGACCGCGCGACAGCGGCCCGCTCGATCTCACCATCCACGCCAGCGGCTTTCTGCCCGTCCACACCCGTGCCTATACCTTCACCGATTCGCGCGTCGCCGTGAAGCTGACGCCACCCTCCGAGAAAAACACGCTCTTCGGCTATCGCGAAGAGCCCGCGCCCCCCCAACCCCGACGCCGGCACGCCACCCGCTGTCCCCGCGGTTCCCGAGCCGCCTAAGCCGTAGCAGATTTCACCGCTAGGAATCACGGGGAGATATGTCCCTGGCTTAGCTTAGCGGTGAGCCTTGCAGGGCGATTTCACGTCATAGGTTGTTTCTTGATCGACAACCTCGATCTTCCACAGGCCGCCTTCACCAAAGGTACGAACCTCGTAGGTACGATCTGGTCGCGCGATAAAACAAGCCATCAGCCGACCAGAGTGCGCGTCGTCCCCCTTGGTCGCGATAGCCACCCCAATCGCCGCGGCTGGGCTAAATAGCGCGGCTCCGACGACAGCACCTGTGTTGCCGCGTGGAGTGTTCGTGCCTTCTGCCTCGACGGAATGCCGACCGGGGAGCAGTTTGAAGCTGCTGCCACTAACGGCATTCCCGTCGATCGAGACGATATCGGTCGAGTAGCCCGACACGTCCTGTGCACTGGTCGTGATTAGCTTTGCCACCTCATTCGCAGCGCGATGCTGACCATGATACGTTTCAGTCGCACAGGAAAAGCAAAAAGCCGTCGCAAATGCGATCACGGCCGCGTGTTTGCGGTGCCCATCGAGTCTTCGCATCGGATGTGAAGCAGTCTAGCGATTACCGCTGCGCCCTGGCGGTTTCGCGTGAAGGAGGTGCCCTCTACACCCGGTGCTCTGGCCGCACGAGTTTCCTCGCACCGCCGTACCACGCAAGGCTCCAGTTCTTGGGCGGCTGGATTTTCTCTAGCCTATCGAGCTGGCCGATGGCGCTGAGACGCTTGTAGATGAGTTGCCACGCGCACGGACGGTCTTCGGCCACTTCGCAGCGGTCGGTGGTCGATCCACCGCACGGGCCGTTGAGCATATGCTTCGCACACCTTGTAATCGGGCAGATGCCGCCGAATTCGGCCAGCATGCAGTCGCCACAGGCCATGCACTTTTCCGTCCACACGGCTTGCTCTTCGAGGATGCCGAGGAAGTTGGTGTTCAGGCCAGCGTAGACGGGTTTGTTCGGAAAGCGCTCGGCGATGGCTTGCACGCCGGCGCCACAGCCGAACGAGACCACGGCTTCCGCGCGCTCGATGGGGCCGGCCAGGTCTTTGATGAATTCGTTTTCGCACTGGCGCTCGATNNCGCTCGCCGCCCGCCAGGCACACGGTCACGCAGGTGCCGCAGCCAACAAACAGCACCTTCTTGTGCCGGTCGATGAGTTGCTTGAGTTCAGTGACGGGTTTGGGGCTGGCAACGATCATGGGACTCCACTCTTTCTCAGGGGATTCGGGCCCAGGCTTTTCACCTTTTCGACGATTTCTTCCACGCGCTGGACAAAGGTCGGCGCCATGGCCGCGGACAAGTTCACCATGCGCAGGCGGTCGCGGCCCACGCCGATTTGGTCGAGCATTTCCTGCAAATATTCGCTGCGCCGCTTGGCGCGCAGGTTGCCCTCCAGGAAGTGGCAGCCGCCTTCGAGACAGCCGGCGATGAGCACGCCGTCGATGCCTTTTTCAAAGGCCGACAGGATGTGCTCCATTTCGATCTTACCGGTGCAGGGGACGTGCACGACGCGCACGTTCGACGGGTACTGCATGCGCCGCGAGCCCGCCAGGTCGGCGGCGGCATAGGCGCAGTAGTTGCAGCAGAAGGCGATGATTTCCGGCACCCACGCGCCGGCCGAAAGTGGCTTGGCCCTGTGGGTTTGCAGCTCGGTCATGGCGCGCCTCCGTCACTGACCAACAGTTCGTCGAGCATGGCGGTCATCTGGTTGCATTCCTGATGTTGCAAGGTGATGGTGTGGGCCGGGCAGGCAGCCGTGCACGAGCCACAACCCATGCACTTGGCGCCCTGGATTTCGGCCTTGTGCAAGTCGTTGATCATGGGCGCGCCGTAGGGGCAAACCTTTACGCAGGTGGCGCAGGCCACGCAGTTAGTCGGATCAACCTTGGCCACTTGGCCGGCGATGTCCAGGAAGGCACGCGAAAGTACGGTGGCTGCGCGTCCGGCCACGGCCTTGGCCTGGGCGATGGTCTCATCAATGAAGCGCGGCGAGTGGGCTAGGCCGGCCAAGAATTCGCCTTCGTTGGCCAGATCCACCGGGCGCAGCTTGGGATGTGCCTCGAGGAAGAATCCGTCGGCCGTCAGTGTGGTGCGCATCAGGCCCGAGAACACCGGATTATCAGCGCCCGGCGCGATGCCAGTCGACAGCACCAGCCAGTCAGGCTGCAGGATGAGCTCGCGGCCCGTACCGGCGTCGGTCACCTTGACTTGCAAACCACCGGCATCGCTGACCTGCGGCTCTTTGCCCTCAGGGAAGCGCACAAACAGTACCCCGGCCTCGCGCGCCTGCTGGTAGTAGACCTCGCGGAAACCGTAGGTGCGGATGTCGCGGTAAAGCACCACCACACGCGCGGCTTGATCTTCTGGCCAAGCTTGGCTTGCAGCAGCCCCGCTGCCGACGCGACATTGCCGATCGCCGGCCCGAAAGCCTGCCCCTCAGCGGAGCTGCCCCTGCCTTCTGGTAGTGTCCCTGCCGACTTCCTGGTTCGCACAGCTCCCGCTCAGCAAATCAACCTGGTTCGGGGATCCCCAACCGCACCGGCGCTGGCGTCGGGTGTCCGGCCGACACGCGCTCGCGCACGGCTCCCACGATGTCCAGGCCNNTTTTGCATGAGGAACACCTGGCGGGCATTGTCGCCCACCCGGCGCCAGGTGGTGGCGATCTCTTGCATGGCCGCCGCTGTGGCGCGGCCTTGCTCGACGATGCGGGCCGCTTCGCCTTTGGCCGTGGCCTCGGCTGCCGCCTTCTGCGCGCGCGCCGGTTCCAGCACGTCGGCTTGCAATTGGCGGCGCACTTGCTCGACGCGCGCTTTTTGCACGTCCAGTTCAGCCTGGGCGCGTGCCAGTTTGGAAGCCACCTGGCCCTTGGCCTCGGCCACCATGGCCACGCCCTTGGTCTGAGCATCGGTCACCCGGCGGGCCATGTCCGCCCGCAAAGTCCCCAGTTGCGCATCCAAGCGCGATATCTCGGTGGTTTGATGGTTCTGCGCCGACTGAATGGCCGAGTCGGCCTTGTTGCGGGCCTCGGCAATGGCGGCATGCTTCTGCACCTCGGCTGATTGCTTGCGGCCGATGCTGTCCAGGTAGTTCACGTCGTCGGACACGTCCTGAATCTTCAGGGTGTCCAGCTCCAGTCCGATGTGGCGCAGATCCTCTTCGGCCTCGGTGAGCAGCGACTGAGCGAACTTGATCTTGTCGGCATTGACCTCTTCGGGAGTCAACGTGGCCAGCACGCCACGCAGGTTGCCTTCTACGCGTTCGACGTGCTGTCGGTCGACGGTCACGACACGATCTCGCTGCCCTACGAGAATCGTCGTGGGTTGCTCAGTGGGTTGTTGGAGACCGGTCCCAACTGGATGGTGCCGGTGCACCGCATCGGTGATGGTGCTGCGCTCGTCGAGGCGACCGTCGAGAGTGGGCTGGAGGGTGTGATGGCCAAGCGACTCGGCAGTCTGTACGTTCCCGGCAAACGTTCACCCAACTGGATCAAGGTGAAGAACCGCTATTCGGTCGAGGTCGTGATCGGTGGCTACAGCCCGGGCACCGGTAATCGTGAGTCGACGTTCGGTTCGTTGTTGGTCGGCGTTCCAGATGCCGATGGTCTGCGCTTCGCCGGGGGTGTCGGTACCGGGTTCAACCAGCGCGTGCTCGGTGACCTCACTGCTCGCTTGGCTCGCCTGCGCATCGAGACCTGCCCGTTCTCCACACTGCCGCCGCGGGAGTACACCCGTGACGCAATCTGGGTGCGGCCCGAGCTGCGGGCCGAGGTGGAGATCACCGAGTTCACCAACGCCGGCATG
>PMNO01000398.1 GCA_003161835.1 Myxococcales bacterium
GCGTGCCGAGGCGCCCGAGGCCTCGTAAAAACGGGCAAAAAAACAACTGCGAACGATAACTCGTTTGCTCTGGCCGCCTAAAAAACGGTCCAGACCGCGACCTGGGGAGGCGCCCGTGGCCCCAGCTAGCGGTTAACTCTCGGGCTGGCGATCGCGCAGAGTCTTCCGGCGCGACCGTAAGAAACAGGGAAGGCTAAGTGTTGGGATGCCCCGCCGGCGAGCCAACCCGACAACGAAAACGAAATTGCCGGACACGCACGTAGTAGCATGAGCGGAGCACTTCCGGACCCGGGTTCGACTCCCGGCGCCTCCACAATAATTTCAACTAGTTAGGATCGTTTTTTCGGTCTTTGCCCACCCGTTGCCCAAACGCCCGCCGTGGTCGAGCAGCTTCACGGCGTCGCGGGGGATGTGCGGCGAGAGGTGGGCGTAGCGCATGGTCATCTCGATCGTGGCGTGCCCCAAGAGTTCCTGGACGGCCTTCAGCGGCACGCCACGCATCGCGAGATGCGAGGCGAACGTGTGCCTCAGCGTGTGCCACCCGATGCGGCGGAGGCCGGCCTTCTTGGTCGCCCTCCAGAGCGGATGCTTGACCTCGTTCTTCTTCAGCATCCGCCCATAGTCGGTGCAGAACACCAACTGCCCACGCAGGTGACGATGGGATTTCAGCGCGGCCAGGACCTCGTCGCCGAGCGGAATGTCTCGCGACCGCCCGCTCTTGGGCGTGGTGATGATCTCGCGCGTCACCGAGCGCCTGACCGAGAGCTGTCCCTTGACCAGGTCCACGTCCTCCCAGCGCAGCGCCAGGATCTCCCCCTGCCTCATCCCGGCCCGCAGGGCGACCAGGATCATCGTCCTCCACTCGCCGTCCGATCCGGCCAGTAGCCGCTCGGCTTCCTCGAAGTCGAGAAAGTCGAACTCCGGATCGGGGGCCTTGAGCCATTCGATCTCGGGCACCGCCTGGATGACTCCGCGTTTCTTCGCCACGACCAGAAGTCGGCGCAGGACAGAAAGGTGATTGTTCACCGTCTTCTTCGCCAGCTTCCTCGCCTTCGCCGCCGCGTAGTCTTGGATGGCGGCGTAGGAGATGTCGTTCAGCCTCTTGGCGCCGAAACTCGGGGTCAGATGGTGTCTGAGGATCGATGCCTTGTCTTGCTGCGTGCTGGGCTTGTTCTGCATCGCCGCCACCGCCAGAAACTGCTCCGCCGCGACCCTCCGAACATTCGCGGTGGCACTAGCGTGGCGTGCCGCGGGCGGCGAGCGCAACCCGGTCGAGGTCGTCTACGTTTACTCTGCGACCAGTCTGCCGCGAATGGAACCCGCAACGTTTCGATCAGCAGGTGAAGGCCTCGCGGAAGACAAAACAGGGCGTAGCTGGCAGTGGACGTCGGCGTGGTCGAATCATCGCCGGTCAACGGCGCTTGTGCGAAGAGCAGGGCCAGGAGTGCCGGCATCATGGGCGGGGTTGGACTCGGTCAGCGATGTCGGGTTGCCGGCGCCTGCCGTGCGCTACAGTCCAGAGAATTACCTGAAAGCGTTGGCACAAAGGCGCAACTCAGCGGGACCGATTCGTAGGCCGAATTCGGCCAGGAATGGACGCCCGTGTCTTCCCCAATTCTTGCAGCAACACTTGCAAGGGTTCGCGCCTCGTCAATTTCTCGGGCGTTCTCGCTTTTATCCTTGACGCACACCTCACAACTGCGTTACGAGGCACCTTGTAAAGTCCGTCTAGGCACGGGAAGAGAAGACCTCGGCGGCGTTTGTCAGTAGCTTGCGTCTTGACCGGCGCCCTTTTTCAGCAGGGGGGAACCTCGATGAAGAACTCCAGCAGGCGGCCAAGGAATACATCGCGTCCCGGTTGTTTCTCGACCACCAGATCGGGCGTGGTGCTGACGGCGGCACTCTTGACCGTTGTCGTTGGTTGTGACGACGCCTCGACCGACAAGCGGTTCGCGGCGCGGACCGACGACGAATACACCGAGCCACTGACCAATGCCGTGATTGGCAGCCCCGACGGTGTCACCGTCATTCCCAGCGCTGGCACCGTGACGGGCACCATCGAGGCCACGGAAGGCGCCCTGACTGCCGCCCCGACCGCCGGCGCGAAGGGCTCCGTCGACGCCGGCGTCGCACCCGGGGTTCCCGACAACCCGGGCCAAGCTTTCTGGAACTTTGACGACTGCGATCCGACGTCCAACTTCTTGATCGACTCGTTCGGAAGTGGCGCCAACGCCCAGCATGCGCTCGGGTCGAGCTGCGTTCCCGGAATCGACGGTCAGGGGGTGCAGTTTCGGACGGCGAAGGACGTGGTCCAGGTGCCGGATGAGCCCGAGTTCACCGCCGGTCCTCGCATCGGGGTCGCGGCCTGGGTGCATCCCACCACGGTCAGCGGCGATCAGCCAATCATCATCAAACGCCTGAACAACAAGACATCCTTCTCTCTGGGCATCCACAACGGAAACATTGAAATGTCGGTTGTGCTCACCACGGGCAAGACCATCATCTCGCGGGCCCCGATTTCCCCTGGGGTGTGGACGCACGTCGGCGGCACCTTCGACGGTACCTTCGTCTTCTTGTTCATCAACGGGCAACAGTTCGGACAGGTCTTCGGCGCCGGGACCATCCGCAACGTGTTCGCCCCGCTGCGCATTGGCGCCACCACGCAATCCCAGCGTTTCAACGGGATCATCGACAACGTGTTCGTGTCGACCCAAACGGACGCACGCGACCAGATTATCTCCCAGGCCTGCATCGCGCGAGCGTCGCTGCTGGCCGTCAGCCCGGCGACGAGCGGACCGGTTACCCCCGGCACCACTGTGCACTACGACGTCTCGGTGACCGACAACGATGTCGGAGCGTGCCTGAACGGCAAGAGCTACAACATGTTCTTCAACTCCTTCGACCCGGGCATCTCGACGGTATTCGTGACCGACCAATTCCAGTTCGCACAACCCGGGCAGACCGTCACCTTCGGTATCGACGTGACTGGCAATGAAGAGGCCACCGAAGGGGAGCATGATCTCTCGTTCGTTGTCGAAGCCTTCTCCTCCAACTTCGAAACACTGTTCGGGCAACTGGTGTACGTGTTGACCCTGCCAAGCTGTTTCGTGTCTACCCGCAAGGAGCTGATGATCACCAGTACCAGCGTCGTAGACGACCCGGTGCGGACGTCTGCCTCAGGCGTCCCGGCGCCCGGATCCACGGCCACGCCCGGGGTTTGGACCTTCGGCCACCTCATGCGTGACCTGGCTCCCACGCCGCAGGACGCCCCGGCGATGACCTTGCAACTGTTCCAGCACTGGCTGAGCGATCAAACCGTCAACGGATTCACGGTCTCCGCCCGGCCGCGGATGCAGCAGGTGCTGCTCGACGCCTGGCCGAAGACCGCCAGCGGTGATCTCGACCTCGACCGGTCGCCGCTGACCCTGCTGGCGATCGTAAATCGGTTGGATGCCCGCAATCTCGCCGCCGGCAACGCGGGCGAGGGCCGGTTCGTGTTCGGCGTGTCGCCAAATGGATTCCCGCAGCAATTCACGGTCATTCTGGAATATCACCTGGTCGCCCAAACTCAGGACGATGTCATGTCCTGGGCCAACATGTGGCACGGGCTGTCCTCGCATCCGTTCCCGTCCGAGGAATACAATGCCGCGCTGGAAGAGATCACCAAGCGCTTCGCGGGACGAAACGCCCAACCCGGGGCCGTGAACGGCAGCGCTCTCGATGAGCTGCGGACCAACGAGATAGCGCTTTCCTTTCAGTGGGAGCTGCGGGGGTTTGCGCTGTCGGTCGCGACTGGGTTCCTCGACGAGGTGACGGTGAAGGAGACGCCGGACCTGCAGTTCAACGGCCGCCCGGCCCTGGCGAGTCTCATCAACTCGGAGCCTGATGCCATCAAGGCCGTTGTGCCAGGCGCCAACGGCAAGACCATGCCCGAGCAGCTCAATGGAGTCGGCTTCCTCGCGGGCTCGGCCTTAAACAGCGGTTTCGTGAGTTGGGACGCGCCCGGTATCACCGATCCCGACGCGCGCTTCCACATGTCGCTCAACACGTGCAACGGCTGCCACGGTTCCGAGACGAGCACCCGCTTTTTGATGATCTTCCCGCGCTTCCCCGGTCGAGAGGCGCAGCTGTCCCCCTTCTTGACCGGCACCACCTTCTTCAACCGCGCGACGGGGTTATTCCAGACGCTGAACGATCTGGGACGCCGGCGCACGGATCTGACGAGCCTGGTCTGCGGAACCAACGGCGGTGGTACCGGAGGGACTGGCGGGGCGGGTGGCACCGGAGGGGCTGGCGCGGGCGGCGCTGGCGGNNGGAAGGATCGGCGGCGGCGTCGGCGGCCGGGGTGTTATCCTGCTTCCCGCGCCTTTGGTCCCGGTGACTGGGAACTGATCGCAGTGCGATCAAGAATCACCCGCGCCGGAAGCGACCGCCGCCTCTCAGGTCGCCCTGGCTCGCAGCCGACTCGACTTCGCCGACCGCACGCGTAGTCGAGTCGAAGGGGTAGTGGGCCGATTCTGGCGGAAACGATTCCACCGCGGAGAAATCCGTCGACCGGATCGGTCAGGTTACGTGCGCTTTGCTTCATCCATTGGCCGTCGGGATTCACTTGGATGCCGCCGATTTCGACAGCGCGAGTCTTGAGCCCGATGCGTTATTAGCTCGGCGCAATCTGTCAGACCGGCTGTTTTCGGCCAGAGATCGGCGCGGCTTGGTCGTGCGACAGATGCGGTGAGGACCGAAGGCCCTTCTCGGGCGTCGGCCCATCGTATACGCTCAGCGCGCCCGGGCGCGAGCCTCGAAGAAAGTGCGCGAAGAGACGAAGAGAGGGCGTGAGTCGGACCCACGGGCAGCACGACAGTGGGAGGTCTTTTGATGTCGAAGATTGGCGAGGAGTCCGCGCTGGCGGAGAGGCTGGGCACGATAGCGGATCCGATGGCTTTGTTGTCGGGTCTGTTCGCACACGCGCCCGTGCCATTCCAGATTTGTCAACCAGACGGGCACAGACTGTTGGTCAATCACGCCTCGCGCGAGCTGCTTGGCTCCGAGCCACCCCCGGGGTACAGCATATTCGAGGACGAGATCGCCGACCGACAGGGTCTGCTGCCCGCTGATTCGACAGGCGTTTCGCTGGGCAGACCGTTCACGTTCCAGCGTTTTGGTACGACCTACGGCGCGGTGTCCGCTGGTAGCGCGGCAACGCAAAAAGGCCGCCCATGCCTGACAGGGGGCGCGTGAACGAAGGCCAGCCGGCCGCCGCCGCGGCTCCGGACTTTCGCGCGCTCTTCGAGGCCGCGCCTGGGCTGTTCCTCGTCCTGGCGCCGGATCTGACGATCGTCGCGGTCAGCGACGCATACTTGCGGGCGACGATGACGACGCGGGAGGAGATCCTCGGGCGAGGGCTCTTCGACGTCTTCCCTGACAACCCCGACGATCCGGCCGCCTCCGGAACGCGCAACCTCCGTGCCTCGCTCGAGCGCGTTCGTGAGACGCGGAGCGCGGACGCGATGGCGATCCAGAAGTACGACATACGCAGGCCCGAGGCCGAGGGGGGCGGCTTCGAGGAACGCCATTGGAGCCCAGTCAACTCGCCGGTCTTGAGCGTGTCGGGAGAGCTGCTCTACATCATCCATCGCGTCGAGGACGTGACCGAGACTGTTCGCTTGAAGCGGCGCGACGTCGAGCGGCAAGCAGAGCTCGGGCGGCAGGAAGAGATCTTCGAGCGCTTCTTCACCCTCTCGCTCGACCTGCTCTGCATCGCCGGGACCGACGGATATTTCGAGCGATTGAATCCGGCGTTCGACGCCCTTGGGTATGATCGGCAGGAGCTTCTCTCACGGCCCTTCATCGATTTCGTCCACCCCGAGGACCGGGCCTCGACTCTCGCGGAGGTCGAAAAGCTGGCCAGCGGGATACCGACGATCTCCTTCGAGAACCGCTACCGGTGCAAGGATGGCTCCTATCGCTGGCTCGTCTGGACGACTTCCCCCGATGCATCGGGGACGCTGTATGCCGTCGCGCACGACATCACAGAACGCAAGCGCGTCGACGAGGCGACTCGACAGACCAACCAATTCCTCGAGGCCGTCCTCGAGAACATCCCCCACATGGTCTTCGTCAAGGACGCGGAGCGCCTCGCGTTCGTGCGCTTCAATCGCGCCGGCGAGGCCCTCCTCGGATGTCCTCGGAGCGATCTGCTCGGCAAGACGGACCGCGATCTGTTTCCCGAGCAGGATGCCGAGTTCTTCCAGGCGAAGGACCGCGAGACGCTCGCGGCCGGGGTGCTCGTCGATATCCCTGAAGAGGCCATTCAAACCAAGAGCGGCCCGCGCCTGCTGCACACGAAGAAGGTCCCCCTCTTGGACGGGGCCGGGGTGCCACGCTATCTGCTCGGGATCTCCGAGGACATCACCCAGCGCAAAGCGGGAGAGGAGGCGCGGGGGCGACTGGCGGCGATCGTCGAATCCGCCGGCGACGCGATCATCAGCAAGACGCTCGGAGGCGGCGTCACGAGCTGGAACAAGGGCGCCGAGAACATGTTCGGCTACACGGCCGAGGAAATGCTGGGGCAGCCCCTGTCGCGCATCATCCCGCCCGAACGCGCAAGCGAGGAGGCCCAGCTGGCCAACCGAATGATGAGCGGCGAGCCCGTCGACCAGTTCGAAACGGTCCGCAGGCGAAGGGACGGTCGGGAGATCGACGTCTCGTTGAGCCTGTCTTTGCATCGCGACCCTTCGGGGCGAATCCTCGAGATCTTCGCCATTGTTCGAGACATCAGCGCAGCCAAGCGCGCGGCCGCCGAGCGCGCGAGCCTGGAGACGCGCGCGAGCACCGTGCTCAACACCGTGCTCGACGGCATCCTCGTGATCGACGAGGTCGGGACCGTCTCGACCTTCAATCGGGGGGCGGAGAAGATCTTCGGCTACTCGGCGAGCGAGGTGCTCGGCAAGAACATCAAGATGCTGATGCCGGAGCCGGATCACAGCCGGCACGACGGCTACCTCCAGCACTACAAAGATACGGGCCACGCCAAGCTCATCGGCATCGGCCGCGAGGTCATGGGGGCGCGCAAGGACGGAAGCCGCGTGCCGCTCGAGCTGTCGGTGACCGAGATGTGGGTCGACGGCAAGCGCTCCTACACCGGGCTCCTGCACGACATCAGCGAGCGCAAGGTGGCCGAGGCCGCGCTCGCGCGGAAGAACCAGGAGCTCGAGGTGAGCGCGCGCCGGGACCGCATCGGCGCGCGCGTGATGGTCGCCCTCAACCAGCAGGATGAGGCGACGACGCCGGCGACGGAGGTGCTGCGCGTGTTGGCGGACGAGGCCGGCTACCGTCCGCTCGCTTTTTACGAGTACGACGAGTGGCAGGGCGGGATGACGCTGTCGGCAGGGCTCAGCCTGGCCCCCGGCAACGAACAAAGGAAATTCAAACTCGGCGAGGGGCTGGTTGGCGACGCCGCGGCCCAGCGCCAGCCCATCTTCCTCGACGGGGCCACGAACGTCCCGTTCTCGCTCGACACGGGGGTCGGCGTGCTGCCGGCGGCGACGTGGTTCGCGTTGCCGCTCGTACACCGGGAGAAGCTGNNCGCGGGAGCCTCACCGAGGCCGCTCATCGACATCGAGCGCGCGTGGCTCACGAGGGTGGCCGGCGCGGTCTCCATCGGCCTGTACGGCGCTCGGCAGTTCCGGGAGCTCAAAGACCTGTCGGAGCAGCTCAACGACCGCTCGCGGAAGATCGAGGCCCAGAACCGCGAGCTGGCTCACGCGAGCCGGCTGAAGTCCGAGTTTCTGGCGAGCATGTCGCACGAGCTGCGCACNNAACATGAGCCACGAGCTCCGCACGCCGCTCAACGCCATCATCGGGTTCTCCGAGGCGCTGAAGGACGGCCTGCTCGGCGCGATGCCGCCGGACCAGCTCGACTACGCCACCGAGGTCTACCAGAGCGGCCGACACCTGCTTTCGCTCATCAACGACATCCTCGATCTGTCGAAGATCGAGGCGGGCAAGATGGAGCTCGACCTCGAGCAGGTCGAGCTCGGGCCACTGATCGCCAACGCGCTCACGATCATCAAGGAGCGAGCCGCCAACGGCGGCGTCACGGTGACGCAATCGATCGCCCCCGAAGTGACGACGATCGACGCCGACGGGCGCAAGCTCCGCCAGATCGCCTACAACCTGCTGTCGAACGCCGTGAAGTTCACGCCGCCAGGCGGCTCCGTGCGCGTCGAGGTGACGCGGGTGGGTCCCGACGTGCAGCTCTCCGTCGTCGACTCGGGGATCGGCATCTCGCCCGAGGACCGCCCACGCCTCTTCCAGCCCTTTGAGCAGCTCGACGGCGGAATCGCCCGGAAGTTCGAGGGCACCGGCCTCGGCCTCGTCATGGTCAAGAGCCTGGTCGAGCTGCACGGGGGAACCATCGGCATCGAGAGCGAGGTGGGCAGGGGCAGCCGCTTCTGGGTCCGGCTGCCGGCCACGCGGCTCGGCGCGCAAACCTCCCGGGCGACCGCGGTCGTACGTGCACGAGCGGCGAGCGCCCGCGGGGACTCCCCCCGTGTGTTGGTCGTCGACGACGATCCCGCGGCGATCTCGCTCGCGCGGCGCTGGCTCGAGAAAGAGGGCTACGCGGTCGACGGAGCCGAGACCTGCGACGCGGCTTGGGCCCAGATTCAGAAGAACCGGCCGGACGCCGTCCTGCTCGACATCCTCTTCGAGAATGGCCCGGGCGGTTGGGAGTTCCTCGAGCGACTCCACGCGGCCCCCGAGCACGCCAACATCCCCGTCGTGGTCGTGTCGATGGTCGCCGATCTCGGGCGCGGCATCGCGCTCGGCGCCGTGGAGGTTCTGCAGAAGCCCGTCGACGGGACTGACCTGCTCCGCGCGGTCGAGTCCCTCGGGCTCGCCCCAAGCAAGACGGGCGAGGCACCCCGCGTGCTCGTGGTGGACGACGATCCACGCTCGGTCGAGCACGTCGCCAAGCGCCTCGAGCAGGCCGGGATGAGCGTCACCCGCGCCTACGGAGGCAAGGAGGCGCTGGCCGCCCTGGCGGCCAACCCGTTTTCGGCGATGGTCCTCGATCTCATGATGCCGGAGATATCCGGCTTCGACATCGTGCGCCAGCTCCGCGCGCAAGCAGCCACGGCCGATTTCCCCATCATCATCCTCACGGCCAAGGTGCTCGAGCCCGCCGAGCGTGCGACGCTCCAGAAATCCGTTCACACGGTGCTGTCCAAGGAGGACTGGAGCGACGGCAAGTTCCTCCAGGTGATCCGCGGAGCGATTCAGGTTGCCATGCGACAACGAGCGGGGGCCACCAAGCGTCCGAGCCACGTCCAGGTACAGATGCAGGTGCCGCGCCCCGCCTCGCCGCGGCCCGCAAATCAGTCCCGGGTCCTCGTCATTGACGACGATCCCGCCGCACGCGATCTCCTGCGTCTCTACCTCGAAGACGGCGGCTTCGCGGTGACTTCTGCCGCGAGCGCGGAGGATGCCCTCGCGAAGCTCGGGGACCTGCGGCCCGACCTCATGATCCTCGACCTCGCGATGCCGGGCATGGACGGGCTCGCCTTCCTGACGTCGCACGGACAGACCGAAGCTCTGAGGGGCGTTCCCGTGCTCGTGATCTCGGGCGCCGAGAACCCGCAAAAGGCGCTCGCGGTCGGGGCACAAGCGGTGCTCGCCAAGCCCATTCGACGCCACGAGTTCCTGGAGATCGTGCGGCGCCTTCTGGGCGATCTCGAGGTGCGTCGCCCTTACGTCCTCGTGGTCGATGACGATCCGAAGGCCGTCAAGATCGTCACGTCGTACTTTTCGGATGAACTGGTCGAGGTGGCAGGGAGCCACAGCGGACGGGAAGCGCTCGAGCTCGTCGAAGCACGCCGTCCAGATCTCCTGATTCTCGATCTGTTGATGCCCGACGTGAGCGGCTTCGACGTCCTCGCGCAGCTGCGCGCCCGTCCCGCCACCGCCGACCTCCCGGTCGTCATCCTCACCGCGAAGGACCTGACGCCGGCCGAGCGGAGTGCCCTCGCCCAGAACGTCCGGGCGATCTTCGCCAAGGCCCTCATGAGCCCCGGCGACCTGTTGGTCCAGGTGCGAAGGGTGCTCGGTGTCCCCGACGGCGCGACCGGAACGCAGCGAGGCGGCCGATGAAACGGATCCTGCTCGTCGAGGACAACGCCGCGAATCGAAAGCTCATCGGCGACCATCTGCGGCGCGCCGGGCACGAGGTTCGAGAAGCCGCGACCGCCGACGCGGGCATCGCGCTCGCGCTGGCCGAGAGGTTCGATCTCGTCGTCATGGACATTCAGCTCCCCGGCACCGACGGGTTGACGGCGACCCGCCTGCTCCGCGCCAATGCGGTCACGCGGGGACTTCCGATCCTGGCCGTCACCGCCCACGCGATGCGCGGCGACGAGGAGAGGATCCTCGCGGCCGGCTGTGACGCGTACGCGGCCAAGCCGATCGTCTACAAGGAGCTCCTCGCGCTCGTGACCCAGCTCCTAAACTCCGCCGGTTGAATTGAAGTGATGGAGGGGGAAACAATGCCGCACAAGCCGAAGATTCTGATCGTCGACGACGAGCCCGCCAACCGCAAGCTCCTCGCCGACGTCGTCGGGCGCGAGGACAGCGATGTGGTGACGGCGTCGGGCGGCGCCGAGGCGCTGGCCGTCATCGCGCGCGAGTCGATCGACCTCGTTCTGCTCGACCTCATGATGCCCGAGGTCGATGGGATGGCGGTGCTCGCGGAGCTCAAAAGACGGGGTGTGTTGCCCGCGCTGCCGATCGTCGTGGTGACGGCGCTCGAAGAGCGCAAGGTTCGCATCGACGCCTTGGCGGCCGGCGCGATCGACTTCCTCACCAAGCCGATCGACCGCGTGGAGATCACCTGCAAGGTCCGGACGCTGATCGAGCTCAAGCGCTTGCGGGACGCGGCGGAGATGGATGCGGCGGCGGTGCGCGCGCAGCTGCGGGCCGTGCTCGACAACGCGCCGGACTTCGTCGTGTCCACGGATCGAAGCGGAGTCATCCAGTACGTGAACCGGGGCCTGCCGCCGTACACGGCGGAGCAGGTCGTGGGATCGTCGTGGGTGTCTCGTGCGTCGACGGCGGAGGAGCGCGAGATCCGCCGTGTCACTCTCGAAGGCGTCTTCGCGACGGGAGCCTCCGCCTACTACGAGACCAGCGCCCCGGGCGTCGACGGCTCGCCTCTGCATTTCGAGAGCCACATTGGACCGGTTCGCCTCGGCGAGGACGTCGTAGGCGCGGTGATCATCACCCGCGACGTGACCGAGAAGAAGCGGACCGACCTGCAGCTCATGATCTCCGACCGAATGACGAGCATCGGCACGCTCGCGGCCGGCGTGGCCCACGAAATCAACAANNACGTCGCCAAGAAGGATGGGGGGCGCGAAATCGACGACGTGCGAAAGGACCTGCGTGACGCACGTGACGCCATAGAGCGCATCCGGCTGATCGTGCGCGACATGAGAATCTTTTCCCGCCAGGAGGACGATATCAGGAAGGGCTCCGTGGACGTGGGGCAGGTGCTCGAGTCGACGCTGCGGATGGCCTGGAACGAGATCCGTCACCGCGCCCGGCTCGTGAAGGACTACGGGAAGATCCCGCTCGCGCTGGCCAACGAAGCGCGCCTCGGGCAGGTCTTCCTCAACCTCGTCCTCAACGCGGCGCAGGCCATCCCGGAGGGCGACGCCGCGGGCAACGAGATCCGCGTCGTCACTTCGGTCGATCCCACCGGGCGGGTGCAGGTAGAGATCCGAGATACCGGCCCCGGTATCCCGCCCGAAGTGCTCGGTCGATTGTTCACGCCCTTCTTCACCACGAAACCGGCCGGCGTTGGAACGGGGCTCGGCCTCTCGATCTCTCACCGCCTCGTCACGGCGCTGGGAGGGGAGATCCAGGTCGAGAGTCAGGTTGGAAAGGGGACCACGTTGCGCGTCCTGTTGCCTTCCGCCGCCGTTGATGCGGTCGAGGAGCGATCGGCGCCGCCCGCGCCCCAGCAACAGGCCTTCCGGCGCGGAAGAATTCTGGTGATCGACGACGAGCCGAAGACCGGTCAGGCGGTTCGAAGAACTCTCGCGAAGGAACACGACGTGACGGTCGTCGAGCGGGGACAGGAAGCGCTCGACCTCCTGCTTGCCGGGGGGAACCCCTTCGACGTGATTCTCTGCGATCTGATGATGCCTCAGATGACCGGCATGGATCTCTATGAGCAGCTCAGAAGCAATGGCGGGGCGGCACTAGCGTCGGGCATCATCTTCCTGACCGGGGGAGCCTTCACGAAGCGAGCGCGGGAGTTCCTCGAACAGATACCCAACTTGCACGTCGAGAAGCCCTTTGACACCAGGCACCTGCGTGCGCTCGTCAACGAGCGGCTCCGATAGCTCCAGCTCCTTCGCAACCCCCTCGATGGCGGAGGCGATTGTTGCCCACGTGGCCATCGCAAGCCGTTTCCCTGTCAATATCCCCAGTTTCTCTGTGTGCATCCATGGTGCGGGGTAGCCGATCAAGGAAGACCTATCGCTCGTGTTCCCATGCAGTTCACGCGGCTGACCCTGGTAGCCAGCACGACCCACCCCACCACAAAAAGAGTGTCATCGCCGAGATAGGCGCCATTTTTTCTCCCGTCGTGCTACGCCTTCGAGCTTGGCGACAGACTCCGCCGGCGTTTCAGGTCCCGCGAGCGGCGCGGATGCGGCGCGCGATCTTCAGGACCGGATCGGGCGGTTCGCGCGCCTGCTGTTCGTGGTGTCGGCGACGCTCATGGTCCCGTCGCACCTCATCGACCTCGTCCGGCTGCACAGCGTCATGTACGCGCCGGTTCCGTACCTCCTCGGGTTCGCTGCGCTCTTTGTCGTGTGGAGGAGGTGTCGCGGCAGCGCGATGAGCAAGGGTAGCCTCCAGACGCTCGACGCCGGGGTGACCATCCTGACCTGTTGCGCCTGGGCCACCTTTGGCTACTTCCGGCACGGCATTCCCTTCCCGGTCGGACTGGGCATGATCCTGGCGCTGACCCACACGCTGATCTCGCGCTCGGTGCTGGTGCCGAGCACCTTCCGGCGCACCCTCTGGATCAGCGCCGTCTGCGCCTGAACTCGAGGATCTCGGCCTTCCGAATCCGGAGTGCCGCGAGTCGCAGAGGGCGATCCAGGGTCCACAGACGCGCGCCGCTCCCCACGCACGCCGCGAGGAGATGGACGTCGACCCAGCCCACGCCGCTTGCGCCGAGGGCATGACCTTCGGCCATCCCCAGCACCACGTCATGGGGCGCGACCTCGATGAGGGGAAGGGCGTCAATCCCGCGAAGGAAGTCCGCGCGCCGCTTTCCCAATTGTCCAAGCGCCAGCTCTCCGCGCACGAACGGATGGGTTGCAAGCTCCGCTCTCTCCAACCTCGTCTTCACTTGCTCGGTTACGCCGCCAGCCTGCAAGAATTCTATCCATACCGACGTGTCGACCAGGATCACGGACGGCGTCGAGGAGCGATCTCTCTCCTCCTGCGTGGTGCACTGGCTGCGGGCGCGGAGCCCGCGAGCGCCGCGAGCTCGCGTCTCGCCGCCCGATCTACGAGCGCCTGAAGCCCCAGATGAATGACCGCCGTTTTTTCGGTCTGTCCGGTGGCTTTGCGAGCGGCGTCGAGCAGTCGATCGTCAAGATTGAGCGTCGTCCTCATGCAGACAATAGTGACACAAGTGTATGCATATGACAACGACCGGCATGCACACGACCGGCGTCGCTGGATTCCCTCCGCCATGGTCACCCGGGCGCACCTCGGGAATGGGGAATCGAGTGCGCGGCCCTTGAACGACTTACGGAATTCTAGTGAATCTGTCCCCGGTCGCAGAGTTCGGGCGCCTCGTCCCCCCAAAATGTCCTGACTAGCCGGGGATAGATCGCTCCGTCGACGGGTTCGGTGCGATCCTTGCCGTCAGCGCCAGTCACGATTTCTCTGATGCTCGCGCCACAACAGGGTACGTCCGACGTCGGTGCCCTGTACACGTACGCGTACGCGCTTGCGCGATCCGGGTTGAACGCGAGTACCGTGTAGCAGGTGCCTGACTGGAACAATCCCCTTTGCATCCAAGAGGCGCTCAAGGCTATCCGTCGGCCCGCAGGGACAATGAACTCCGCCTTGCTCTTCTTGGGCAACGTCACAGTTCCCAAGTATCCGGGAGAGCGGCGCCCATTATCAGGACAACCCAGGTCCAACCTATAGATCTCGATGCTCACGTCGACGAGGTAGGTGTCCCAGCTGGTTCCCCGCTCGAACTGGGCGGCGGAACCCAGTACAACGGTCGCTCCGGTTTCGTCCGTTAGATTGCTGGGGGGTCGATAGGCGACGGGCCCAGCGCAACCGACCAATGCCACCAAGAGCACCAGGGCGGCCAAGGCCAAAGCTGGAATCAACGAGCGCCTCATCAGGTCTCTTGTACTAGCGATACAAAGGCTCTGTTGGCCGTGTCAACCCTTTGGCGAGCGGTCGCCGATCTTGGCCAGCGCCGCTCGGTCCGCGGCGTGAGGGTGGCAATCCGAACGCCTCCATGATTGCGTTCCCGAGTCCAGGCGGCAGTGGTCGTACGCGTGCGTCCAGCTCACGAATGGATGTTGGCCTCTCCCTCGACCCGGGAACCTG
>PMNO01000533.1:0-2968 GCA_003161835.1 Myxococcales bacterium
TACAGATCCTCGCGGAACTTGCCATCCTGAACCATGCTGAAGAGATCGCGCTGAGTCGAGGCGACGCACCGGACGTCCACCCGCGACGTCGCCTCGTGCCCGCCCGTGCGCAGCTCGCCCGACTGAAGCACGCGCAGGAACTTCGCTTGCAGAGGCAGTGACATGTCTCCTACCTCGTCGAGGAATAGCGTGCCCCCATCAGCCTCGGCGAGGTGCCCTCGCTGGGTCTTGCTGACCCCGGAAGGGGCTCCTCCGGGATTCCCGAAGAGCTCGCTATCGAGCAGCATCTCGGGCAGGGCGGCGCAGTTCAGCGCCACGAAAGATCTATCCCGGCGCTCACTCTCGACGTGAATGGCGCGCGCGACCGTCTCCTTGCCCGTTCCCGTTTCCCCAAAAATGAGAACCGGGCTTGGGGCATTGGCCACCCTGCCGATGAGGGTCCTCAGTTCCCTCATCGGCGCGCTCTGGCCCACCAGCCCAAGCGCCGAGAAGCGCTCCTGAAAAGCCTGCCGGAGGCGGGCATTTTCATCCCGCACGAGACGATCGTCCGCCGCGCGCTGCAACAGCGTTCGCACGGTGGCCATCTTGAAAGGTTTGGTCAGATAGTGGTACGCGCCGCGCTGGATGGCATCCACCGCGCTCTCGACGTTGCCGAACGCCGTCATGATGACGACGGGGATCCGCGCATCACGTTTCCGAATCTCTTGCAGGACGTCGAGCCCATCGAGTCCCCGCATCCGCAGATCGGTGAGCACCACATCGCAGTCCGCGGCTTCGAAATGGCGGAGCGCCGTTTCCCCGGTCGTGGCCGTGTCGACCTCGAAGCCATGGTCGGCCAGATATTGTTTGAGGGTGTCGACCATGGCCACGCTGTCGTCGACCACCAGGACTCTGGGCTTACGCAATCGCGCCCTCCCCCTGCGGCGAGGCTACAGGCCACAACACCGTGGCCGTCGTTCCCTCACCAGGCGCGCTGACCAGAGTCACCTCACCATGATGTAGGCGGGCTATCTGTGCCACGATAGCCAGGCCGAGTCCCGTCCCTTCGCCACGCTTCTTGGTGGTGAAGTAGGGGTCGAACACCGCGTGCGCGTTCTCGGGTGAGATGCCGGTTCCGTGGTCGATCACCGCGAAACGGAGGCGATTTCCCTGGATGCGATCCACATCGGCCATCACCTCTATCAAACCGCCGTCCGGCGAGGCGTCACAGGCATTCATGAGCAGGTTGATGATCAGCTGCCCGAACTGATTGGGATCGGCGGCGATGAGCGGCAGGAATTGTTCGACCTTTTGGCTCACGGTGATGCATTTTCTGGCGAAGCGCCACTCGAGGAGCTTGACCGCTTCGGCCACGCACCGCTCGACGTCGGTGACACCTATCGCGATCGGATCGGTCCGGCAGAATTCCAGCACCTGCCGAATGGTGGACGAAATGTGATCGATCTGCTCGACGATGGCCCGCAGGGCTTCGGTCGGCGCACCTTCCTCGATGACCTCGAGCAAATGTTCGGCGCGACCGCGAATCACGGCCAGAGGGGTTCCCACCTCGTGGGCAATCCCCGCCGACAGGACTCCCACCGTGACCAGTTTTTCCGCGCGGATGAGCTGTCTCTGTAGATCGTGCAACTCGGAAAGGTCCTCCACCATGATGAGCGCCGCGACGTCATCCGCCGGCTGTGCCAGCGGGATGATCCGGACGTCGTAGTCCGACAGCTGTATTCCGGCGACGCCCGAATCGTGGTCGGTGAGAATTTGGGTCCGCTTGCTTGCCAGTGCCTTCTCGAGATGGGGTCGAATGCGGCCAATCCAGGCGGTGGTATCGCCCTGCGCCCCCTGGGCGTGTTGCTGGAGCCGTTCGGTATAGAAGCGGTTGGCCATCGCGATCCGCCCGTCCGCCGTCACACCCAGGATGCCCGCCGGAACATTTTCGAGGATACGTTCGCTGCGCTCACGCAGATTCGCGATCTCTTGCGCTGTCTGCAAGCGCGCTCCGAGCGCGGCGGCGCTGGCCCGTTGCCGCACGATGAAGAAGCCGACTCCCAACATCGTGGCGATGACGGCGGCGCTCGTGAGCAGAAGCTGCGCGACCAGCCTCTCCTCGCGGGCGTCAATCTCCGCCGCCGACGCGATGAATGCCACGGACCAGCGTCCGAGCGGNNCGCGTTTCGCAGCCAATCCAGACCGCCCCCTTCGGGTCGACCGCCACCATGGTCTGGCGCCCCCTGCCGCCGCGCCCTGCCACCGGAAGCACGAGACTGGCGTCGACGCTGACCACCACCGCCTCGCCGGGGCCGGCAGGCGATGCGTAAAGATAGAAGGACCGTTTGTCCCCGATCGGGATCGGACCGAGCAGGCTGGTCCGCTGACGTGACATGGCCTCTCGAGCTACCGGAGCGCTGGCTGCCATCAACGCGGGCGCGATGAGGGACTTGTCTTCAGTGGGGGCAACCGCGACCACCGGAACCCGGCCGTCCGCGGAGAACAGGGCGATCGTCCGATACGAAGCCACGGCCGTCACTTGAGCCAGGAATGCCGCTTGTATGACGTGATCCTGCACCAGCGGCTCGATGGCGGTCTGGCTCCGCGTCTCCTCGGCCAGCGCGGCGGCCAGGCGGGTATCGCGATCGCAGGACTGAAAATAGCCGAGGAGATCGGCGGTGACGCTCTCGGCAAGCTTGGCCTGAGTAGCCTGAAACTCTTGCAAGATCGACACGCGCCCGTTTTGCAGGATACCGAGCGAGATGGTGAGAACCACCGCCACCCCCAGAATCATGATGATGACCAGCGGTCGCCGTCGCACCGCCGTCAGTCTCACCCACGGCGCCACGGTCACCCTGACACGCTTCCCCTCGACTCAGAAGAACAGGCGCGATACCAGACCAAAAAGAGGAACCAGGATCGCGAAAGACCACAACACGTAACCGAAGAAACCTGGCATGCGCACGTGATGTTGTTCGGCAATGGCCTT
>PMNO01000533.1:2981-3111 GCA_003161835.1 Myxococcales bacterium
GGCCCAGAAAAACTGGACCGGCCGGACAATCCCCAGGGATGCGCCGCGTTCGGCCAGGAAGGACAGCGCGGGGATCATGGTCAAGAACACTCCGACAAACACCACCGCCACTTCGATGATCGGCGCCCAG
>PMNO01000118.1 GCA_003161835.1 Myxococcales bacterium
CCGCATCATCGCCGATGTTCTCCTGCGCCCCGATTTCACGGCCGAGGAGTTGGCGCGCACCCGCCGGGAGATCTTGGCGGACATCGACGAGCTTCGGAACGACGACCAGGCGCTGGCCCAGCGATTCTTCGTGCGCAACCTTTACAGCGACCATCCGTACGGTCATCCCCCGGAGGGGGATCGGGCGAGCCTGGAACGGATCCGACGCGAGGATCTGCGCGCTCACCACCGACGACACGTGGTGGGACCCAATGTCATCTTCGCCGCCACGGGAGACATCGGCGCGGAGGATTTCGCGGATCGCGTTTCACGGTCGTTCGCCGCGCTGCCGCAGGGTAGCGCGCCCGGTCCCAATCCGCTCGCGATGCGCGAACCGCAGCCTCCCAAAGGCTGGCGCATTCAGATCGTCGACAAGCCCGATCGCCACCAGGCCCAGATCCTGTTCGGCCAGCTTGGGGTTCCAGCGACCGATCCCGACTACGTCCCCCTCCTGGTGGCCGTCAGCGGTTTCGGCGGGCACGGCATGAAGGCCACGCTCATGGACGAGGTGCGCACGAAGCGCGGCCTGGCATACGGCGCGTACATGACCCTGGCCGAGACTCTGGCGCGCGGTCCGATCACGGGCTGGTTCTTCACCGAAAACGACAAGGCCGTTTCCACCCTGAAGCTGGTCCTGCGCCTCTACGTGGGCCTCATGGAAAAAGGCATCGACGACGCCGGGGTCATATTTGCCCGAAATTTTCTGGCCGGCGCACAAGCGTCGGCGATGGACGATCCGGAGCACCGGCTGGCCGCGCGCGTCTCCGCCGAGATCGCGGGACTTTCTCCGGCGTTCGTCGACGATCTGCCGGACCGCATCCGGACTGTCACGCCCACCCAGGTCCGGACGGCGATCGTGCGCCATGTGCGCGCCCACGATCTGGCAATCACGGCCGTGGCGACGGCGGCAAGCCTGCGCGCCAGCCTGATCGCAGCGAAGGTCCAGCCGAGCGCCATCGACGTCGTTCCTTACCAAGGCTACTGAAGGCGCCCGCGCGGTCGCTCGTGATATGCCCGGCACAACCTGCTAACTTCGCCGCGTGTCCAGTGAATCCAAGGAACCGCGGGTGTTGGCTCGGGGCCGCTACCTGGAGCTCGTCGACGACAACGGGTGGGAGTACATCCGCAGGCACGCCTCCACGGGCGTGGTCGTCATCGTGGCCACCACGGATGACAAGAAGTTGGTTCTGGTCGAACAGGCGCGGGTCCCCGTTCATCGTCGGACGATAGAGCTCCCCGCCGGACTGGTGGGTGACGAATTGGGAACAGCCGCCGAGTCCATGGAGCGGGCCGCGGTGCGTGAGCTCGAGGAAGAAACGGGATTTCAGGCCGCGCACTGGCATCTGCTGTTCGAGGGCCCTTCCTCGGTGGGAACCTCCTCCGAGGTCGTGACCTTTTTCCGGGCGACAGGCCTGTCCCGCGTGGGACCGGGCGGCGGCGACAGCACGGAGGATATCGTGGTCCACGTGGTGTCGCTCCGCGATATCCCGGCGTTTCTGTCTCAGAAGGTGGCGGCAGGACTTCTGGTTGATCCAAAGGTCTTCTCGGCCCTGTACTTTCTGGGAGCGGAGCGGCCCGCTCTGGAGGCCCCCGCCGCGCCCGGAACGCCGTTCAGTCTGGTCCTCGATCAGACCCAGGGACCGCTGCCGTTCATCCCCCGCACGGCCACCGACGGGGGTGTGGTCTGGGAATACACCGTCGTCCCCGACCACTACAACCCGTACGCCGTGCTCCACGGCGGCGTGGTGATGGCGCTGATGGATTCCGCGATGGGCCACGCCGTCGCCGCCAAGGTCCACGCCCACGGGCGGGTCAACGCGGCCGCGCAAATGAACGTCAATTTCCTGGCCCCCGTTCGGAGCGGCACCTTGCGCGCGCGGGCACGGGTCGTGAAGATCGGGAAGCGACTGGCCGTGGTCGAGGCCTGGACGGAGTCCGATGACGGCACCCAGATCGCGACCGCCACCGCAACGCACAGCCTCCTGCCCTGAAAACCTCCGTCAGGGCGCCGAGCCGCTCAATAGCTGCCGGCTCCGCGCCGGATCGTTGGTGATCACGGCGTCGACACCCAGGTCAGCGAAGCACCGCAGGGCACGCGCATCGTCGACCGTCCAAACCGCGACCCGATAGCCCCGACCGTGCCACCCGCGCACGGCCCGGGCCGTGCACAGCACACCTTCCGGGTGAACGGAAAACGGCCGCACCCACGGCAGCGCCCACGCGCGCCGCAACGGCAGCGGGGACGCTTGTTCGCACAGCAGGCCCGCGCGCACCTCGGGCATGCGCTGACGCCACATCCGGACCGCCCGCGGATTGAACGATGACACCAGAACCCGCGCCGCCGTTCCCGCGCGGCCGCGTACGATCACGTCGGCGACCCGATCAGCCAGGGCGCGCAGCGGGGCGCTCGCCAGTCCCGTGGCTTTGAGCTCGACGTTTATCAACAGGGAGGGGCCGCAGGCCTCCAAGACCTCTTCCAGCGTGGGAATCGTCGCGCCCGATCGGAGCCGCACCGCGCGCACATCCGCCAACGACAGATCCCCGATGCGCGCCGGGCTATCCCCCAGACGAATGAGATCGTCGTCGTGAAACACGATCACCTCGCCGGTCGCGCACAAAAGGACGTCCAGCTCGACCCCGTCGGCTCCATCGGAACGCGCGCGACCGAACGCCGCCAGCGAATTCTCGGGCTCGATCGCGCTGGCGCCACGGTGAGCGATGAGTAGCGGCAAATCCCCCCGGCCGCGCCGCGACCACGATGGCCCGGCGCCCGGCGCCTGATCGATGGTGTCGGCCATGCGGGACATACGCCTGCGGCAAAGTAGCACGCGGGTGGTGCGGCGAGCTATCCCGCCCAGCCGCACCGCGCGCTCGATAATTTGCGCGGCTCGAGCGGCGACGCACTACACTTGAGGACATGTCACCGACGTTTTCGGAACCGCCTACCGGGCGCGCCTCGGTTCTAATCCCCAGGGCGTTCGCCGCCTTGTGCGTTGCACTCGGCGGCCTAGCCTCGTGCGCGCATCGCGGAGCCGTGGCCCCCCAAGGGCCGGCACAGCGTTTTCAGGACGCCGCCGGCCGGGTGGGTGGGATCACCTTCGAGGACGAGTCCGTGGAGGCCCGCCTGGTATTCCAGGCCCTACCCGCGACATCCCCCGCGCGCGCACCCTTGCGCGCCAAGCTGACCCGCTACTTGCTAGCGCCGGTGTCGGTCCTGGATGCCGATCACTTGCGACAGGAGGCCGGCGAGCTCGGAACGACCGACGTCTTCGACCGCGTGTTTGAATCGCTGCGCGACGCCTGCAATTTGTACGAGCCGCGCGAGCTGTGGGCCGAGCCCTCGCAGATCCCCTCCGAGGAACGCGCGTTGCTGGTTCGCACCGCCCGTCTGGTTCTGTCCCTATTCGCGCCGCGGGGGGCCGAGTCGCAATCCGCCCTGGCCCTGGCGGTGCTGGTCACCATCGATCCTACCACTCGCGAATGGTCAGAGCGCTTCGACAAACTGCTGGCCTGGACCGACGAGGCCGGTCTGGGTGCCGAGGGTGCTGCGCGGCGCGGGCTTACGGCCGTCGATCTGCTGCAGTCCGTCCTCGGAGACTGGCCAGCTCCCGCGGTCGCCGATCGGCTCACCGCTCTGTTCATCGAACGGCAGCGGCATTTCTCCGCGATCCTGAAGAAGCCCTTGCCGGGCGGCGAGGACGCGCGCAAGGCGCTCGGCGATTTGCTTCTGACCCAGGGCGACGAAATGCAGCGATCGGTCGCCAGTATCGCCTCGACCTACTTGCGCTGTGGCCGCCTGGACCGGGCGGCTACCGCCACCGCGCCGTTGGCCGACAAGGCCGGCGACGAGCCTGAGCTGCGGGCGCTGATCGCGGCGGCGTTGGACCCCACCGCCGGTCCGGACGCGTCCTTGCGCCTGGCACGTCGTTTCTTGCCGCGCGTGGACTTGCTCGGAGGGACCGCCACCGACAATCCCGACCTCGCGGTCGCCTTTCGTGTCCTGCAACTGGGTCTCGGCCGCGCGCCCGACAACCCCGACATGCTGATCCTGTCGGCGGAAATCGCCAAGCTCGTGTCGTCGCCGTTCCTGGCGATCCGGCANNGGATGCGGCAGCGATCGTCTGAAATTCGCAAGCGGTTCCAGGGTGCCGAAATCCACGTAAAAGATGCCCAAATCGATTTCGAGCTGGCGCGAAGCTACGTCAACGCGGGCTTGATTGATCGGGCCGAGCCGCTGTTTCTGCGGGCCCAAGGTGAGGATTCGGAGGCGAATCCCGAGATCACCGCCGAATTCGCCAATCTGATCCTCAAGCGGGGAAACCCCCAGGAGGCCAGCCGAATCCTGCGCGACGGCCTGTCCGCGCTACAAACCGCGCCCCATGCCAGTGAAACGATCGGCGGAGTGGAAGGCCGATCACGCCTGGAGAGACTCCTCGGTGATGCCCTGGACATCGGGGGCGACCGGTCGGGGGCCGAACAAGCCTGGCGCAGCTCGGTCGCGGGCTGGGAACGCCTGATGATCGAGCATCTGCATCGCAAAAACTACGCGCGCTCGGCTGAGGCGACCTTTGAAATTGGCCGGGTTCTTTATGCTCTGGGTCGCCACGCGGATGGGATTCAGAAATTCGACGAGGCCATCGAACAGGATGGCGATCGGGATCAGTCGTACATCGATGCGATCGCCTTCTTGGTTCAAAACGGCGAAGTCGACGCCGCGCTCGGCATCTACCGCCGCGCGCTCGCGCGACCCGATCGAAGCGTGTCCGAATACGTCAAGGTCTACGCGTCCCTGTGGATCCTCGATCTGACCCGACGTACACAAAAAGCGTCCGATCCCACGGCGGAGGCTTTCCTGCGCACGCTGGAGCTGAGACATCCGGAGGTTCGACCCCAGCGAGGCGCCGCGTGGTATCGAAACCTCGCAGCCTTCGCGATCGGGCGGATCGACTACGCCCAACTTCTGAAGCGGGCCGACACCAGCGGCAAGCAGGCCGAGGTTTACTTCTACCGCGCGATGCAGCTCTTGTCCGACGGCAAGACTCAGGAGGCACTCGAGATGTGGCGCAGGGTTCTGAGCACCCGCATGGTCTCGTTCTTCGAGTTCGAGATGGCGTCGCGCTACTTGCGAACCGGGGCGCCGATGATTCCGCCCCCGGAGACCCGCCCGGGCACCGAGACGATTTGACCCTGACCGGCCCCTCGGGTCGTGTTAAATACGCCGTCGCAACAAACGGTGCCGTGGCCAAGTGGTAAGNNGGTTCAAATCCGGGCGGCACCTCGATATCGCGCCCTCCGTTACTTCAGTTCCCATGCGGCGACCAGCTTGGCCGGGTCGCCGTGATGCATCTCGAAGTCGTCCAGCATGTCATCCGCGGGCGAGCGATTGGCGGCCGCGCGCTCGTGCAACGGCCCCAGCAGAACCGCGTCCGCCGCGCCTTCAGGCAGCCGGGACAGTCCGTCGGCGGCTATNNGCGATCATCGAGCACCCCGCGCCACAGCGCGGGCAAGGCGAACGCCATCGGGAGCGGCACCGCATCCGCGCCCCGGACCTCCAGGTGCTGTTTCAGTCGCACCTCGGGAAACAGGGTGGACAAATGGATGTCCCAATCATCCATCGTAGCTCGTTCACCGTTCCAACCCTCGCGCATGAATCGTCGGAACGTCATACCCCCGACCGGCGAATAGTTCCCGTCGCGCACGACAAAGAACATGGGAACATCCAGCGCCCATTCGGCGTAGTCACGAAAGCCAAACCCCTCGTCAAACGCAAACGGCAACAATCCGCACCGATCGTTGTCCATCTCCAACCAGATGGCGGCGCGAACGCTGCGATATCCGTTCGGGCGACCCTCGCTGATGGGGGAAGCGGCGTACAGGGCGGTGACGATCGACGTCACGCCAAAGGCCATCCGAATCTTCTCGGTGGCCGTCGGCTCATCGTCGTAGTCCAGATTGGCCTGCACGGTGGCCGTGCTCTTCATCATGTTGGGGGCGAGTCGCCCCCGAGCCGGCAGATAGTCGCGCATGATCCGGTAGCGTGCCTTGGGCAACCAGGGAAGCTCCGCCAGCTTCGCGAACGAATTGAGCCCCACGCCCAAAAAGTGAATGCCGAGCCCTCCAGCCACCTCCTTGACTTCGNNTCCAACCCAGCGCGTCGCTGCGTTCGCGCACCGCGCGCGCCAGTTCGTCACGACACGCAACCGCCGTGAGCAGCGCCGGACCGGAGTGCTCGACTTGTCCTCCCGGCTCCACGGTGATTGTTCCGCCCCGCCCGGCCAGCGCGAGCAGCCGATCAGCCTCGCGCGTTCCCTGGTACCCACGCGCCTCCAAACGCCGGAGCAGCTCCTCGATCCCCGCCGGGCCATCAAACGGCACCGGGCGCCCGTCGGAATACACCGCGACCTTTTCCTGCTCGACGCCGATGCGCCAGGACGACACCGGCTTGCCGCCCGCGCGAAAGTGTTCGACCAACTGCTCGATCGCGGTGAGCGGCTCTTGATGTGGATGGGTACGGACTGGGCCTGACATGGTGTCCCCAATCAGTCGACATACCGTTTCAGGGGGGTATGAAACCTAGCATCCAGAACCCGGTCGTCAAATCCGGCGCCCCAGGCCGGGCCTACATTGATGATCAGCCGAAAAAATAGGCACTCACGGACCTAGGTGAGCACGGCATTGTTTGGCGGACGCCTTGCCCGGCGTATACTTCAGTCTCATTTCGCCCGTTTCGCCGCCCCCGCCCCACGCACTGCCGGAAGCCAGATGGCCCAGCTCTCGCACCTGTTGCTGTTCGATCCAGACCCCAACGGGTTGGAGAGCCTGACCCACGGTTTTGAAAGGGACGGTTGCTCGATCACCAGCACGGCAAAGGCCGCGGAGATTTCCGATCTGATTCAGGGGGCGAATTCCTCGCTGTTCATCGTCAGTTTGCGCGGCGCGGAGGAGATCGGGTTGGAACTGTTGCGGAGCACAGCATCCAATCCGCGAACTCGCAACCTGCCGTGTGTGGCGATCGGTCGCGACGAGGTTCGGTCGACGGCGCTGGCGGCCGGGGCGTTCGCCTACTTGTCCACCCCCTTGTTCGTGCGGGATGTGATCGGCGCCTGTCGCCTGGTCGCGGCGGCTTCCATCCCGGGCAGCCGGCCTTCACCGGACGCCGAGCTGTCCCTGAGGTTGGGCGAGGTGGACGGGATCTACTTTCTGGTTCGCGCGCTGGCGGTTGCGGGCCGGTCCACGGTCGTCAAGCTTCGTCATGGTCAGAACCGCGGTGAGTTGCGGTTCATCGACGGAACCCTGACGTCGGCCGACTTGGGGTCGGTTCGGGGTCTGCCCGCCCTGCACCACATGTTGCTCTGGGAGGACGCCGTTCTTCACTTCAAGTTCAAGAATGTCGTGCGGCGCGGTTCGCAGCTCTCGCTCAAAAGCAGGGAGGTCCTGGAGGAGTGCGATCGCTTTCTGCGAGATTTCGCGCACGAGGCCAAGGGACTCGGTTTCGCCAGGACGCGGTACACCACCGCGCTCGATTGGGCAAGGCCTCCGGCCGCGCTTCCCGGTGAAGTGGTCCCGGTCTTGAAATTGTTCGACGGTGATCGCGATCTCGCCCAGGTCCTGGATGACAGTCCGTTTCGGATCTTCGACACATTGAAGATCGTGAAGCGCTTCGTCGCCGAAGGGGCCATCCACACGAAAACGGTGCTAGGCGCCCGGGGCGGGGAAGTCGACCCTGGTCTCCGTGGCCCCGGTGCATTGAACGTGTGGCTACAGAAACAGACGCCCCTTCTCGGTGCGGAGCTCGCCGACATGATACCGGGGCGAAAGGGAAGCCAGGGTCCGCAGATGCCTTCCCTCCCCGCCAGCGGCGTCGGCGGCGCGGGGGGAGCCAGCGGCCGTCCCGCCTCTCCGTTCGTCGCCGTGGTGGATTCCGAGACTGGGACAGACAGGGTATTCCCGGTCGCCGCTGTCCACCCCTTGGCATATCTGAAAAATGGCGCCGGCAATCCGCCGGCCCCGGCGGGGGAGCAAGCGATTCGATCGAACGAGGTCCGTCCCAGCGAC
>PMNO01000066.1 GCA_003161835.1 Myxococcales bacterium
ATGCGCTCCGTGAAGCAATTGTTGAACGCGGGCGGCCTGTGGAAGCTGGCCGATTGGGCAAAGACGCGCGGCAAGGGCTACACCATCACCGAGGGCGACGGCCTCGTGTATTCGTATTCGGCCTTCAACGACTACCCGCTCCTGCGGTCGCGCTGTCGCAGCGTCCACGTCTTGAACACGACCGCAGCCGGAATCAACCCCTACCGCACGGCTCCCGACGTCGCGCTGCTGGGGATAAAGTAGGCGCGCACACCATCGCCTATCGGTTCGACGGCGAGATCGTCGGTAGCCGCGCATCAGTGCCTGACCCCCTCGGCGCAACCCATCGCATGGCGTCACGGAGCGATTGTCCCGGCGTCACGCTCTTGGCTTAAGTCGCCAAAAGGAATAGCATCCAGGCCGTTATGGGTGAGACCGGACAAGGGGTTGGTTCAAACGTAGGAACGCGAGGTTCCGACGAGAGCGTGACCGGCGTCGGAGGTCCTGTGCTCTTGGTGGCGTCCCCATCGGAGCTTGGTCGAGGGGATGTCTTGGCGGCGCGGTACCAGATCGAGGCGGCGATCGGGAGCGGTGGCAGCGGGCGCGTGCTGCGGGCGTTTGATCGGGTCACGCGGGAGTTGGTCGCGTTGAAGATCCTGCGCCCCGAATACGCGGCGGATCCACTTTGGACGGAGCGGTTTTCGCGCGAGCTGCGGGTGGGGCGGCAGATTCAGCACCGCAACGTATGTCGCATCTTCGATATCGGCGATGCGGATGGGCACCGGTTCTTGTCGATGGAGCTGGCAACCCGCGGCGCGATCCGGGGCCAGCTTGGACCCACGGCGTTGGAGCGCCCGATNNTTTGGGTTGGCCACCGATCCGGGCGCAGGTCCCGCCACCACTATCATGATCGGCACGCCCAGATACATGGCGCCCGAGGTGGTGATGGGTGATCCCGCCACCACGCGCGCGGACGTCTGGGCGCTGGGCGTCGTGCTGCACGAGATTCTCTTTGGCGTCCGCCCGGATCGGTCGGTCGTTCGCCGCGGTTTCCGGTCTTTCACCCCGCCTCCAGTGACGTCTCCCAGGGAACGCCGCCTGGCCGAGCTGTGTGGAAGATGCTCCGACGACGATCCCCAGGCGCGATTCCCCACCGCCTCGGAGGTCTTGCGCGAGTTCGAGGCGGCGGCGCTGGGGCGCAGGNNCGCGACCGATGGACCAACAGCGCGGTGGCTTCATCGTCACAGGTCGCGGGCTCGATATCCAGACGCGTTCCGACCCCGAGTGGTGTCGCAGCCGACTGGAGCGCAGGTTCGACCAAACTCGCTTCGTTTCCAGGGGAGGTACACTGCCTTTCAGTCGACAAGAACAACACGGTCGCGCGCGTGATCTGGGGCAAGCCGCGTAGGGCCGAGGATGTCAAAATTGCTACGGGCTTCACGACGCCAGCGGCGCTTCGGCCGGAAACTTTTGAGGCTGGATGCCCCCAGGTTTCGCCGGACGGCCTCGGGTTGCTGTTCGAGAAGAACGTCGATGGCGCCAGCCAGATATTCGTGTCGGCCCTGTCCGACGGCCGGGATGGGCGGTTTTTGATCCAGGGCAGCGCTCCGGTATGGCTGCCGAACGGCCAAGAGTTCGTCTTCGCTCTGGATGAACGTCACGCGGCCACATTTTCGATCGCTACCCACCAGATCACGGTTGCCGCCGACGATCTAGGTGCCTCCACAGAGCTCGAAGAAAAAGTCGTAGACAAGTCAGGTTCGAGAGTGGCTCTGCTCTACACACGCGAATCGCTGGAGACCCTTCTGGTGTTACGTTCCCTTCCCGGTCTCGATGTCATTGGCCAGATGTCTCTACCGCCATGGACGCGTCACCTGCGCTTCTTCGCCAACGGCGACCTCTCATTGACGACATTTGGATCGAAGGGAACCCGGCAACTTGTTTCTGCGAATATCAAGACCGGCAACCTCGTGAATGTGGCCGAGGTCCCCGGTTCAGATTTTCAGCGCATGGTAGGCGAAGGAGACACGCAACTGATTGAATCAAGAAAGCGCGTCATGGACCTATGGCGCGTAGGGGATGCCGGGACCTCTCGGTTGACGTCGGACGGCCATTCAGCTTCGGGCTCAGCCTCACCCACGGGGGAATTGGCCATTCAGCGCCTGTTGGCTGACGGGCGGGAGGTGATTGTTTTTCGCGATAAAGAGGGTCACGAAAGTCAGATCACGAACGGCCCCACTGACTCAACCCCCGCGTTTCTGCCCGACGGGAAGACCTGGGTGTATTCCCACATCGACACGGGTGAGCTGTCGGAATGTTCGGTCCAGACCAAGCATTGCGTCGTGCTGCACGCAGATCCAATGACTCCAATTTTTCCGACACCAGATCCTTCGGGGAAGTGGATCGCGTACATCACCGCGTTGAACAATTCCCGGGTCCGCGTGTTTTCAAGAGATCTGCGTAAGGAACAGGATCTGGGTCCAGCTCTGGCGTGTCCGCCATTTTGGACATCGGACCACCATCTATGGGTCGTGACGTCCCGAAATCCGAAGAGACGTACTTGGCAAGAATTGGACGTAGAGTCCGCGCGCCCGACTGGGAAGACGCACTTTGCCGACAACCCGGTCTCGGGGGAGGATTGCACTCCCCCCCGGGACCTGACGTCAGGCCTTCCCGACAGAGTGGTCGGGATATGGATCGACGCCACTGACCTAACAAAGATCCAGCGGCCCGAACGGCGCTAGCACTTACCCGATATTGGGCCCTTCGAGCATATCCCCTTCATCACGGGCGAGCCCACTGACGAGAAATCCTTCACCGCCGGTTTCGCCGCATTGACGGACGACGAGCTGAACGAGACGACGGAGACGAGCGCGAAGATGGCGGTGAGAGCGATTTTCTTGATCATGATTTGATTCCT
>PMNO01000288.1 GCA_003161835.1 Myxococcales bacterium
CCGAGCGCATCCGCCGGGAGCCGCGCGAGGGCCGCCAGTTCCGCACGCCGCTCCGCGATGCGCGCGGCCGTCCAGCCGAGATGGCGCGCCATCAGGTCCACATTCTCCGCGGCGGTGAGATGCGGAAACAAGCCGCCCTCCTGGACGACGTAGCCCATATGCCGGCGCAGGCTCCGCGCGTTGGCGGGGGTCAGCACCGTGCCGCGAAAACGGACGGTCCCGCTATCTGGCNNCGGACTGAGGGCCGGGGCCGCCGTCGCTGTCGCTGTCTTGCCGCCAAAGGACTTCGCGGCGCCCGCCAGGGACAACACCGGCGTGCTATCCGCCTGCGCGGCGGGCGTTGCGGCAGCGCCGGCGGGATACGCGACTGCGGCCGTCGTGGGTGGAGCACTGGTCATGGGCGTTGGGTCGGCTAGGATACGCCGGATGAGCTTGATTGACGCCCTCGTGCCCGGGAGAACCGATCGTGGCCAAAGCTGAAGATCCGAGCTGTCCCCACCTGGGGGCCATCAACCGTAACCTCAAGCCCCACACCCGCGGTTGCGAGGAATGCCTCAAGCTGGGCGATTCGTGGGTCCACCTGCGGATGTGCATGCACTGCGCGCACGTGGGCTGCTGCGACGATTCCAAGAACAANNGGGGAACACTGGGGCTGGTGCTTCGTGGATGAGGTCGGGTTCGATCCCCTCTGACCGCGCGGGGGTCACAGCTCCTGCAGGACGCGGTGCACGAGCTGGACGCAGATGGAACCTTCGCCCACGGCGGACGCCACGCGCTTGAGGCTCCCCGACCGCGCGTCGCCCACTGCGAATACTCCCGGAATGCTGGTCTCCAGTAGGTAGGGCGCTCGCGCCAGCGGCCACCTGCCCTCCAGCTCGTCGCGCCGTAGGTCCGCGCCGGTCCGGACGAAGGCCTTGTCGTCGAGCTGCACGCACCCCTTGAGCCAATCGGTGTGGGGATCGGCGCCGGTCATCAGGAAGAGGTGGCGAAGGGCGAACGACTCCTCGGCGCCGGTGTCGACGGCGCGGCAACGAATCCCCTCCAGCCAATCCTGGCCGTTCAGCGCTTCGATCCGCGTGCGTGTCCGAACGTCGACGACGGGGCTATCCGACAGCCTCTGGATCAGGTAGCGCGACATGCTGTCCGTCAGACCGTCGCCGCGCACGAAGACGTGCACCCGGGACGCGATCTCCGCCAAGAACACGGCCGCCTGACCCGCCGAGTTGCCGCCGCCCACGATAGCGACCTCCTCCTGCGCGCAAAGCTGCGCCTCGAGGTGNNCGGTACCGCGCGCCGGTGGCGATCACGACCGCGCGCGTATGCACAGTCTCGCCATTCTCGAGCTGCACCTTGTAGGGCCGCGCGTCGCAGTCGAGACGTACCGCCCGCCGGCCGATCGCGATGTCGGCCCCGAATTTTTCGGCCTGGGTGAACGCGCGTCCGGCCAGCGCCTGGCCCGAGATGCCAGTCGGGAATCCGAGGTAGTTCTCGATCCGCGAGCTCGTCCCGGCTTGCCCTCCCGGCGCCGTCCCCTCTAGCACCAGCACATCCAGACCCTCCGAGGCCGCGTACACCGCGGCGGCCAGGCCCGCGGGNNGCCGGATCGGTGTCCACGTCCTGATAGGTGTACGGCTGCGCGTTCCGGGTCAGGAATTCGCGCAGGTGCAGCGTGCCCGCCGAGTGACGCGACCCGATGAGCACCAGCTCGCCCCCGCCCTGCGCGATGAGCCCCACGCGGCGCAAGATGAAGGCGCGCATCAAGATCTCGCTCAGCTGCGAATCGCGTTGAACCAAGGCGCGCAAGTGTTCGCGGTCGACCACCACCACCTCGCCGTCCTGCGCGATCCGCCCTCGGACCAGAGCCCGCCGCCCCGACAGCATGTTGATCTCGCCCGTGAATTCCCCGGGGCCTTGCAGCACCACGCGCTCCTCGTGGTCGCCCATGGGCCGCAAGATCTCGAGCTCCCCGCTGATCACGACGAAGAACGCCGTGTCGCGATCCCCGACCTCGAACATCACCTCACCGGCCCTGACTCTTCGGCGCTGGCCGAGACTTGCGATGCGGTCTATCTGAGCCGGCGTGAGCCGGGGAAACATCTGCGCGCGGCGGTCGGGGGTGGAATCGGGCATGTCGCGGGTCCTGGTCTGGTCCTTGGTCCTGGGTCCTAGGTCCAGTCGCCTTCGATCGGCAAGCCGGCGCTCTCCCAGTCGATCAGACCTCCGGCGTAGTGCCTGACCTTGAGGTAGCCGTGCTCGCGCAGCTTCTCGATCAGGGCCAAGCTGGCGTGGCAGTCGGCGTTCGAACAATAGACCACGATCGCGTCGTCCGGGCTCAGCGCAGCGAACATGTCGGCCGGCGTCTTGAAATGGATCGATCCGGGCAGGTGCTTGGCCCGAAAGGCCCAATCGCTGGACGCCATCACGAGCTTGAAGGAATCACCGCGCGCCACCATCGCGCGCAATTGCTCGCGATCCAGTGCGGCGAGGTCTGGGTGAGAAACAGACATGATTCCCCTCTAGCACGGGTTTGCCACCCGATCGCCATCCCTCCCAGCAAAAGGGGCGCCTATCGCCGGCTGCGCGGATCGGCAAAAACCCTGCAAACACAGCGGTAAGTGTGAGAATTGGCGAGGCGCTGCGAGCCACGGCCTGCGCCAGGCCGGTGTAGAATGGCCGGGGAGGCCCCCCTCATGCAATTTCTGACTCCCGTCTCGATCGTCTTGCTCCTTGGCCCCTGTCTCGGCGCCGCATGCGCGAAGGTCAGCACCGCGCCCGGTGAGCAATCCAGAGGCACCGGCGGCACCCGCGGCACCGGTGAGCCAGACGCGTCGCAGCCACTCGTGCTCCTGGACGCGGGGCTGAATCTGGACCGGGTCTTCGTCAACACATCCAAGTCGGTCTGTGGCAACAGCGAGCGGACGGCGGATGAGGCGTGCGACGACGGCAACACGACCGCGAGCGACGGCTGCGCCGCCGACTGCCGCAGCGTCGACCCCGGCTACTCGTGCGCTCCGGTGGGCCGGCCGTGCCATCGGGTCGCGCGCTGTGGCGATGGCGTCGTCGTCCTGCCCGAGCTCTGCGACGACGGCAATCAGACCGCGGGAGACGGCTGCTCGGCCACCTGCAAGGTCGAGGCTGGTCACAAGTGCGGCGGCAATCCGAGCGTTTGCACTGCCACGACGTGCGGCGACAGCGTCGTGGAGGGCGCCGAGAGCTGCGACCATGGCGACGCGCTGCCGTTCGACGGCTGTTCGGCGGATTGCCAGAGCGAACCCGACTGCACGAAGGGCGCCTGCGTGTCCCGTTGCGGCGACGGNNGACGGCTGCTCCGCCGACTGCAAAGTCGAGCCGGGCTACGCCTGTAAACAACCGGACCTCGGCGACAAGATCTTGGTGCCGGTCGTCTACCGCGATTTCCGAGCCAAGAACCCCACGGACTTCCAGCCCGGAGCGACGGGTCGGACCACGGCCCTCCTGGGCATGGTCAAGCCCGACCTCGACGCCGACGGAAAGCCGGTCTACACGGGGGCCATCGTCAATAGCTACATCGCCAGCGCGGCCACCTTCGCCCAGTGGTATCGCGACACCCCCACCGTCAACCACACCACGCCCTCCAAGCTGACGCTGTGGAACAATGGCAAGGGCGCCTATGTGAACCGGTATGGCGCGAACGGAGAGACGTGGCCCGTCACCTTACCGGCTTACTACTGCGGCAACGTTGGCGCGGAGCTGCTCGACCCCGCGACCGGCCTTCCGATGCCTTGCACGAACAAGTTCGGCGCCACGGATTGCGACAAGTATTTGGCGCTTGGCTACAAGATGCTCGAGTGCGTGCCCAAGACGGGCAGCTACACCGCCACCTTCCTGACCGGGACTCTGGACGGAACGCCCGTGTTCTTCCCCGTGGATGGGGACACCTTCACTCCCGCCGCCGAGCGCAGCAGCGCGACCCTCGCGCCCCCCTACGATCCGAACTTCTCCGCCGAGGCGGGCGCGCCGCTCCACAACTTCAGCTTCACGAGCGAGGTCCGTTACTGGTTCAAGTACGACGCCACCCAGACCTATACGCTCGACTTCACGGGCGACGACGACGTGTGGCTGTTCATCAACAAGAAGCTGGCCGTNNGATCTCGGTGGAATTCACACGCCCGTCCAAGGCTCCGTGACCTTCGGGAGAGGGGTCCCGGCGGCGTTCGGGCTTGTCGATGGTCAGGTGTACGAGGTCGCGGTATTCCAGGCCGAGCGCCAGACCACGGGCTCGTCGTACCGGCTGACCCTGAGCGGCTTCAGCGCCGCGCCCAGCGAGTGCGCGCCCATCTGCGGCGACGGAATCCTGGGCCTCGGCGAGGAATGCGACGACGGCGTCAACGCCGGCGGCTACGGACAATGCGGCGCCGGCTGCAAGCTGGGTGAGTACTGTGGCGACGGGATTGTTCAGTCCGACAAGGAAGACTGCGACGACGGCGTCAACACCGGCCATCCCTGCCAGTCGGGTTGCCGCACCCTGATCATCATGTAACGCAAGCGGAAAGCATCGTAGTTCGCAGTTTGTCGCCTTTTGTCCTACTCTCCGCAAAGAGTTCCGTTTTTCTCACCCGTTCGGGGTGTCCGAAACTTTGACCCGGGGCTCTGCAGTGGTGAATCGGTTGGCGGCACAGGCGAAATCGCGCGGCAAGAAAGCATCACGGGGCGGATCTCCACGGAGGGCGCCATCGAAGGCTCCGCGCCCAATCGAGCGAGAATCGCATCGCGAGCAACCGGACTGGCTGCCCATCGTGGGGATCGGCGCCTCGGCCGGGGGGCTGGAAGCCATCGAGCTCTTCTTGAAGCACGTACCGGAGCGCAGCGGGCTGGCCTTTGTCATCGTCCAGCATCTGGACCCCACCCACAAAGGCATGATGGTGGAGCTGCTGCAGCGGATCACGGGGATGCCGGTCCGCGAGGTCAAGGACCGCGTCAAGGTTGAACCGGACCACGTCTACGTCATCCCTCCGGACAGGGACCTATCCCTGCTGCACGGCCAGTTGCACCTGCTGACGCCGGTCGCGCCGAGGGGGCTGCGGCTTCCGATCGATTCGTTCTTCCGTTCGCTGGCCGACGATCAAAAGGAACGCAGCATTGGCGTCGTCCTTTCGGGCATGGGCAGCGACGGCACCTTGGGCCTGCAGGCCATCAAGGAACAAGCCGGGCTCGCCTTGGTGCAGACCCCCGCGTCGGCCAAATTCGACGGCATGCCTCGGAGCGCCATCAACGCGGAGGTCGCGGACGTCACCGCCCCGGCGGAAGAGCTGCCGGATCGAATCATCGCCAATCTCCGCCACACGCCGCTGGCCACGCCCGGCGAGCTGTCCACCGTCGACGAAACGCAGAGCGCCATGGAGAAGGTGTTCATCTTGTTGCGGGCGCAGACCGGGCACGATTTCTCGCAGTACAAGCGGAGCACCATCGCCCGCCGGGTCGAGCGGCGCATGGGTTTGCACCAGCTCCGAGGGACCAGCCAATACGTCCGCTATCTCCAGCAGAACCCGCAAGAGGTCCGNNTGGCGTGGGAAGACCTGCGGTCCAAGGCTCTTCCCGCATTGCTGGCGCGTCGCCCGCCCGGGAGCACCCTGCGCGCGTGGGTCCCCGGCTGCTCGACCGGAGAGGAGGCCTATTCCCTGGCCATCGTGCTCAAGGAGGCCATCGAGGCGATCAAGCCCAAGGTGAAATTCACGGTGCAGATCTTCGCCACCGACCTCGACAAGGACGCGATTGAGAAGGCCCGGCAGGGCGTCTTTCCGGCCAACATCTCCGCCGATGTCTCGGACGCGCGGCTGAAGCGGTTCTTCACCAAGGAAGCCACCGGCTACCGCGTGCGGAAGGAGATCCGCGAGATGGTGATNNCTGGCGATCTTCCACTACGCGCTCAATCCGAGAGGCATCTTGATCCTGGGGACCGCGGAGACTCCGGCGACACCCGAGCTCTTCACGCCCCTCGAGGGCAAGATGCGGATCTACCGGCGTA
>PMNO01000193.1:0-4049 GCA_003161835.1 Myxococcales bacterium
GTCAGGAAGTTTCGCAGTTCCCTCCGGAAGCAGGAGACAACCCCACCTCGCTAGCCGCGCTCGGTGTTCATGCCGCGAGCCGAACCAGCACGGTGGCGGCGGCTCCTGCGATGGCCATTGCGCAGAGCGAGAGGGCGACGTCGCGACGGAAGCGTCCCGCGCCCATCGACAAGGCGACGCCCGCCTTGAACAGGTTGTTGCTGCCGTAGGCGATCANNCGACGTCGACGAGACCCGAAAGGGCGGCAGCCACGAGCTTGCCCCCGGCGCCGAAGCGCGCCTCGCTTGCACGGACGAGGAGAGAGACGCCGGCGAACAAGACGCCGAAGGCGAGCGCGGCGCGCAGGCTGAGCGGATTGTCGAGCGGCCGCGCCCCAGGCGGCTGCTCCGATGCGGGCGGGCCCCGGCCGAGGATCAGCGTCACGCCGGTGCCCACCAACGCGATCGCGGCAACCGACACGGCGAGACGTGGCAAGAGCGAGGCGCCCATGGCGGCGACGAGCACGGCGATGCGCACCGACGTGACCGTGGACGCGAGCACCGCCGCCGCGGCGAGGGTGCGCTGCTGTTCAGCGGTCGCCTGGTGAGACCGTTGCGCCAGGGCCACGGTCGTGATCGTGCTCGAGACGAGCGCGCCCAGCCCCGCTGCCCACAGCAGGCCCGCGCGCTCGCCCTTCCAGCGCACGGCCAAGAAGCCCGCGAACGAGACCACCGACACGAGCACGACGACCGTCCAGATCCGGAAGGGATTGAAGACCTCCCACGGGCCAAAGCCTCGATCGGGCAGGAGTGGCATCACGATGGCGGTGATGACCGCCAGCTCGAGCACGGCGACGACCTCCTTCTCCGACAGCGCGCGGGACATGGTCTCCAAGCGCGGCTTGGCGACGAGCAAGACCGCGACTGCGACGCCCATGGCGGCCGCGATCGTCAATTGACCGATGCCGGCCATCGCTCCGATGACGTAGGTCGCGAGGGCCGCAATCTCCGTGGTCGCGCCGATCTCGCCGAGCGCCGCGCTGTGCCGATAGGACACCAGCGCGATGGCCGACACGGCGAGCAGGCCCGCCACCAGGGGCCAAGGGCCTGCCGCGTCGAGCAGAAGGGAGAGCCCTCCTCCGAGGAGCGCTATCAAGGGAAACGTTCGCACGCCGGCGAACAGACGGCGACCTTTGCGCACCTCCGCGCGTTCGCGGTCGAGGCCCACGAGCAAACCGACGAGCAGCGCGACGAGGAGTCGTTTGAGAGCCTGCGTCGTGTCCATCATCCCCACCCGGCTCGCGAGCCGGTCCGCTTGAGCGTAGGGCTCACCCCGCCGCGCGTCCAGGCGCTCGCCTCCCCGCGCCTGAGTATCGGCGCTCAGTTCCCGTTCTTGTTCATGCGGGCGGCGACGCGGCGGACGACGCTGCGCGGGCTGATGCGCTGGATCTGCACGCTCATCTTGTTACGCGCGCCGGGGATCACCAAGCTCTTGCCCGCCAGCATCGCGCGGTAGGCGTGCGCGGCCACCTGGGAGGCCTGCATCGCGCCGGCCTGGAAGAGACGCGAGCGCGCGGTGCCCGCGACCTTGCTGAACTCGGTGGCGGTCGCGCCGGGGCAGCTCACCGTCGCGGTGACGCCGCTGCCGGCGAGCTCGAATGCCAGCGCCTCGGTGAACGAGTTCACGAACGCCTTGCTCGCGTAATACACGGCCATGAACGGCCCGGGCTGAAAGCCCGCCGTCGATCCCAGGTTCAGGATGCGGCCGCTTCCGCGCGCGATCATGCCCGGCAGGATCAGGCCCGTCAGGTGCACCAGCGCGGCGATGTTGACCTGCACCAGGTCGAGTTCGCGACCCAGGTCGCTTTCGGCGAACGGCCCCGAGGTTCCGAAGCCGGCGTTGTTGACCAGAAACTCGATCTCGATCGCGCGCCGCGCCAGCTCCGCGACGATCCGTTCAGGCGCGTCGCGGTCGGCGAGATCCGCGGCAATCACTTGGGCGGCGATGCCGTGAGCGGCGGTCAGGCGCGCGCCCACCGCCTCGAGCTCGGCGCGCCGCCGCGCNNACCAGCACCAGATCGTGCCCGTCGGAGGCGAACAGCTCCGCGAGCTCGGCGCCCAGGCCCGAGGATGCGCCGGTGATCAGGGCCGTCTTGCCGGTGCGCTGGGTGCTCGCCATTGGTCAGCTCCTGGTTGTCGCGTGCCGCTCCCACGCGTGTGGGCGCGAGAGTAGCACCGCCGCGCCCGAGAATGCGGCCGGGCCGCGACTCCCCGGAGCGCTGGAGCGCTCGCTCCACGCCGACCCCGGGATGCAGGCCCCGCCCGCCGCTAAAGAAACTTCGCGATGAGCACGTGCTGGCCAAAGCTGATTCCACCGCTACTGGTGGCGGACCGGACAACTGCTGCCTCCAGGTACTCGGGATGGTGACTGATGGCCTTTGTAAAGGTCTGCACCACGTGGACAACCACGGCGTCAAAGACTGCGCGGTCCAATGTGGGATTCGGAGCGGCGGCAAGACGTGCGGCGAGATCGGGATGGCCCACGGTCAGAAGCCGCACGGCGCCGAGCTGCATTCCCAGTTTGTACAGATAGTCGGACAGCGTCCCTGCGTCGGTGTAGGGATTGCGCATCAAGAAATGGTGGCAATAGTTTCTGAAAGGTGCATCGAATCTGATTCCCATGCGCTCACGAAGCGCTTCGCGGCGCTGGGCATAGCTCTCCCAAGAATCCTCAGCGGATGGCGGTTCCGCGGCGGCGGCTCGAAGGCCGGAAGATGCGCCGCCCAGGGAGGCGACGACTTGGTCCACCAAGGTCGCGTACTTTGCGCTGTGCGGAAGACGCTTGCGGTCGACCAGCAGAGACCGAACGAAGGCGGTGACGGGCGCGCCCGAGACCTTCAGCCCCGCCAGATCGCGGTCAAGGGCGAGGTGCAGTTGCGCTGATTCGGTGTGGCCGATCTCCGCTTGAAGCCTCTGCTCCGAGAATGAACGGCGCGCGCCCTGGAACTCGGATGTGCCAGCGTGGAAGAAGGGTTGTAAGCGCTCGGCGAAATCGGCGGCCAGGACGAACTGCGTGCCAAGGGCAAGATCATGTTGAAAACAGCGAAGCAGGGCCCCTCGAACGGTCAGGAAGTGGGACGTATAGGGGGCCCCGGAAACGTCAGAGATCGTCTTGCCAACATACGCCCGGGGCAACATGGGCTTTGTCGCTGGCCGAACAGAGGGCGTCGCGTCGGGTAGCAACGTCAGGCGCGCCACCTCCGGACATCCGAGCGAGCCACCGACCTCCACGCGATCGGACAAGGCCAGCGCGGTGCGGGGAAACACCGAGCACGGAGTGGTCAGCGCTTGCTCTCCAAACTCGGAGTGAAGCCCGCAGCGGTTGTCGTTCTCCAGCATGGGGCATGCCCCAGCGTCGTTCATGCGAAGTTGGGCCGGGCCGTTCTGGGTGCGCCCGTGGTTCCCGATCACCACGAGGCGCGTGAGGCGTTGCCGTCCTTCCTCGGTCGATGACATCGTTGCCTTGATTGCGCTCAGATCGTCCCTGCTGATGGGTACGGCCCAATCACGGCAGCACGTATCGTCGCAGCGTTCGGCGAGGCATTCGAACTGCTCCATGGCGGCGGTCGTGTACTGGGGAAGAATGACTGGCAGCGGAGCTGGCGACGACGTCCGGACGGCGGAGGTGTCAGAATCGGACATGGGCGGCACCATGCGGATGAGAGCAGCAAGTGCCGGGCCACCATGGATGCCCTGATCTGCGAGTTCCGGTGAGGATGCGCGGCGAATTCGGAACCTTGTCGTCTCCTGTCGCCTGGGTCGCGTCAGATTCCTGACGAACAGGGATCGAAGAGGGATCGTACAGTTTCCGTCCTAGGCCTCGACCAGGCCGTCGAGCATGGCCTCGAGCTCGACGGCGTCCACCGGCTTGACGAGGTGATGGTCGAACCCGGCGTCGAGGGCGCGCGCCCGGTCGGTCTCTTGACCGTACCCGGTGACCGCGATCATCTTCAGCCGCCGCAGCTCCGGAATGAGGCGCAGGCGGCGCGCCAGCTCGTAGCCGTCCATCGC
>PMNO01000193.1:4135-4654 GCA_003161835.1 Myxococcales bacterium
CGCCGCGTCGCCCGCCGCCGGGAGCCGGACGATGAACCGACTCCCCTGGCCTGGACCGGCGCTCCTGGCCTCGACCGAGCCACCGTGCATGGTCACCAGGCTGTGGACGATGGCGAGACCGAGGCCGAGCCCCCCCTGGGAGCGGTCGGCGGCCTGCGGCTCCTGCGCGAAGAGATCGAAGACCCGCGGCAGCATCTCGGCCGTGATGCCAATCCCGTCGTCGGCGACCTCGACGACCACCGGGCGATCGCCCACGGCGCCCGCGTGATCCGCGCTGGCGGTCAGCGTGATATGTCCACCGACCGGCGTGTACTTCGCCGCGTTGGTGAGCAGGTTCGCCACCACCTGCGCCAGGCGCACGGGGTCGGCGTTCACCATCAGGCCGTGCCGGGGCACCTCGATGGTCAGGCGATGCTGGCGCTGCTCGAGCAGGGGGCTCGCCATCTCGATTGCTTGCGCCGCCACCTTGGCCAGCTCGACCGGCACGCGCTTGAGCTCGACCTTGCCGCGCGTGATGCG
>PMNO01000702.1 GCA_003161835.1 Myxococcales bacterium
GGACTCCAGATCGAAGGGCTTGGCGATGTAGTGGAACGCCCCGCGCCGCATGGAGTCCACCGCGCTCTCGATGCCACCGAACGCCGTCATGATCACCACCGGCACGGTGGGGTCGATGCGCTTGACTCCATCGAGGACGTCCATGCCGTCGACGTTCTTCATGCGTAGATCCGTGACCACCACGTCGGCCGGATTCCGCGCGAACTGCTCCAATGCGCGAGCGCCGCTGTCCGAGACCTCGGTTTCGATGCCGACATGCTGCAGATCACGGGCGATGGTCTTGGCCATGTCGAGCAGATCGTCCACCACCAGGGCGCGCAGTTTACGCATGTTCAACCTGCATTTGCGTATCGCTCGGCCAGCTCATGGTCACTGTCGTTCCCTTACCATGCGTGCTGGTCAGAGCAATCTCACCGCCGTGGTTGCGGACGATACTCGAGGCGATCGACAAGCCCAGCCCCGTGCCGTCACCTCGTTTCTTGGTGGTGAAGAACGGATCAAACACCGCGTTCATGTGCTCGGGCGCGATGCCACAACCCTGGTCGATGATCTCGATGGCAACGACAGGCTCGCCCGTGGACCCGCGCGTGCCNNAGGAGATTCACCAGCACCTGCTGGAGCTGATCCGGATCCGCGGCGAGGGCGGGCAACCCCTCGTCCAACTCCACGCTGAGCTGCAGGGACTTCGCATCCAGTTTCCACTGAATCAACTCGGCGGTTCGCGCGACCGCGGACCCGAGCGGAACCGCGCGCCGTTCAATCGGCTGACGACGCGAGAAATCCAGGAGTTGCCGGATGGTGGATGAGATGTGATCGACGTGCCGGATCATCGTCCCGAGGTCTTCCGCGAAGGCGCCCTCGGCATCCCGCCTCCGGACCTGTTCGGCGCGGCCGCGGATGACGGCCAGGGGGCTACCTATCTCGTGGGCAATGCCCGCCGAGAGGACCCCGACGGTGATGAGCTTCTCGGCCCGCACGAGCGCGCTCGCCAGTTCTTGCGCGTAGTGCAAGCGTCCCTCCAGGGTGGCCGCTCGCCGTTGCTGGCGCAGGATCACCAGGCCCACGCCAGCCACCGCCACGGCCACGCCCAGCGCGGTAAAGACCAGCCTCGCGAACAACCGCCGCTCGCGGTCGACAATGGACTGCGACGAGGCCGCCAGGGTCAGGGTCCAGGTTCCGGTGGGCCGGTCCACCCGCTCGGTGATGCGCACCGCCGGTGCAGGTCCAAGTTGCATGGCCTCCGCCGCGGCGGCGTCGATCTGGGATACGCCCGTCGGCGGGGCGCGCACCGGCCGAGGCACCGCTTCGGGCGGCGTCATGTGGCACCCATCGGGGGTTTCGCATCCCGACCAGACCACCCCGGACGGATCGGCCACGAACAGACGCGACAGGGACGGGTAGGTGGACACCACCGCTGCGAGGAACAGGGCCACGTCGCTGGCGACCACGATGGCCCCCCCGCGAATCGGCGCTCCGTAAAACAGGAACCAACGATTTCCGTAGTGCACGGCATCCTTGGCCAACGACTTTCGGCCTGTGGCCGCGACGACCCGGGCCAGGTCTCGACTGCGGTCAATGAGGGTACTGGCGGTCGATGGGTTCTCCGTCGGATCGACGCCCATCACCTCCACGGAGCCATCCGGCCGAAACAACCCGATGGTTCGATAGTTGGGGACAACCGTGGATAGGGCCTGAAACGCGCTGACCCAGACGCGCCGTTCGGTCGCCAGCTCGACCTCGCGGCCGCTCATCGACTTGTCCACCAGATCGATGAGGAGGCTCGTGTCTTGATCGAACGCGTCCAGGCGCGACGAAAGCGCCGCCGCGGAAGTCTTCACTTGCTCCCGACCAGCGACCGTGAAGTCGTCGAGGAGTTGCCTTTGCTGCCGACGGCCACTGACCAGGGAAAGGGTCAAAATCCCGGCGAAAGCCGCCAAGATGGTCACAATTTGCGCGAGTGTCTTCAATCCGTTCGTGAGCCATGATATCGCGGTACCCCGTGTCTGTCCTCGTTCGCGGCCGCGGCCGCGGCCGCCGACCAGCCCGATCGTGTGGGTGGCGCTTGCGCTCAGGATTCGCTGCTGGGCCGTCGCTCGGGGCTGCGGATCGATGGGTCGTCCTGGGGACGACGATGGGGTGCACCATGTACTGACGTCGTCGCGCGTGTCACGGCTTGACGTCGGCGGCGGGTGGGCCGGACAATCGGGCCATGTTCACCTCCCCGTCGCCGATCCAGGTTTTTCTTTCGTTCGCGCTCCTCCGTTCTGCTCGCGGGTTGCCGTCGCAGCGCCCAACGGCGTCGCGTCGGTTGACGACCCTGGCGGCCGCCCTCACCGGGGTTGCGCTGTGGGGCTCGGGGTGTGGCTTGAAACTGCAGCTGGTGGACGCCTCCGTGCGCAAGCCGTCGAACGTGGCCGTGTACTTCACGGTGGACACCAGCTCGAATCAGCCTGTCGCCGACCTTCAGCCCGCCGACTTTCGGATCTACGAGGACGCAAAACCGGTCTCGGTGCTGGAGAGCCGACAGACCATCCTGCAGGAACAGATCGCCGCGATCCACTACACCTTGCTGCTCGTGGACATGAGCGGCAGCGTGGTCGGCTCAGGCGAAATGCCTGCCTTGATGAACGCCGCATCGTCGTTCGCCGATCGCGTGGGTCCCTATCAGAAGGTGGCGCTGTACACATTCGACGGAAGCCCCCATATCAATGTCGTGGTTCCCTTCGGCGGTAACGTGCGCACGGGAGTGGCGGCGCTCGGTCACTACAAGCCCCGCGACCCGTCGACCAATTTGAACGGCGGCGTGGTCGAGGCCGTGAAGGTGCTGGCGCGCGAGATGGACAGCGCGCCGCAGCCGCTGCGATTTGGCACCCTGGTGGTCTTCACGGACGGCACCGATCGCGCGCACCGCGTTTCGGCGGCCGAAGTGAAGAAGGTGCTGGACACGGCGGCCTTCGATACCTTCGCGATTGGGGTGGGCGCCGAGGTGGACAAGGGCGAGCTCAACGCCATCGGTCGTTCCGGAACCTTCGCCTCGCAGAACCGGCAGGACGTGGCTCGCGGCTTCGACGAGGTGGCAGCGCGCATCGAGGCCGCGTCCAAGCGTTTCTACCTGCTG
>PMNO01000676.1 GCA_003161835.1 Myxococcales bacterium
CGGCGCATGTTACCCTAGCGTCCAGTCGCGCGCAGCGGTTTCCCGTGTCATGAAACAGCCTTGGCGTAGGCCGAGATCCAAAATCCGAGATTCCCATTCGCATTACGCCGGCCGTTATTTCTTGTTGGTTTTGTGCGCGTCGCTCGCGTACTGCCAGGAGGTCGTTCCGTGAAGAACCGTGTCCACCATCTTTGTTCCCCTGTGTTTTCCTTGCTGCTGCCTCTCGTGAGCGCGTTCGGGGGCGGGATCGGGTGCGCGAAGGTTCAGCAGACTCCCGGGCAGAACGCCGGAACCGGAGGCGATGGCGCNNGAGGATGACACGCTGTTTCCCAACAACTGGCTCCGGCCCCGGGTACGAGTTGCCGGCGTGACGGCGGGTAAGCTGCTTAAGATCACGATGGAGGCGCCCAATCAGTCGAACGTCCTGACGGCCTACACGACCAGCAATACCTGGATCATGCCCAAGGACGTCTGGCTCAAGGTGCGCGGCCATCAAATCAAGGACTACGTGACCGTGACAGTCTGGGTGCAGGGCGCGGGGGCCAGCAAGGTCCGCTTCCGCACGGCGCCCGTGGGCGCGGGCGGCAACTTGATATTTTGGGCGGCCAACCCGGCGGCGGTGGATATCGACCCGCACACGTGTTGGCCACCGAACACCATCGAAAAGTGCGCGAGCGGTTCGCAGCTCCTCGGTTTCGCGGTCGGCGATGAAAAGACGATCCCGGTCTTGCAGATCCCCCAGATCAAGCAAGGCAGCCGGACCGACGCCGGTAACCCGGCTCCCGTCATTTGCGTCGGTTGCCACAGCGGCACCCCCGATAGCGGCTTCGTGTCCTTTGTCGACCACTATCCTTGGCGGGCCGCGACCGCTTCGGTCCAAGGAGCGCCCAACACGGGTGCCTTTTACCCGACGCAAACCCCCGGAGGCCTGGCCGCCCTGCAGCTTCCCGGATGGGGCCCCTTCACGTACAACAAGATGACCTGGGCGCCCGGCCTCAGGATCGGGGTGGCCGCCCTCGGCTTGGCCACTCCGACGACCATCGACTACAGCGACGGCCCAGACAAGAACAAGACGCCCAGCCTGGCTTGGATCAACCTCGAGGCGTCGATACCGGGCATCGTGATGGGCAACTGGACGACCCCGAGCTACGTCGCGGGCGCGGACATCACTTCGGGAAACGCGGTGGGCCTGATCGCGCGGACGGGTGACACGGCCGGGGCGGCCTTTCCGAACTGGAGCCACGACGGTTCAACCATCCTCTATGCATCGACAAGTGGCGGCAAGAGCGCGCGGCTCGACGTTGGCAAGACCGATCTGTACACGGTGCCTTTCAACATGGGGTTGGGCGGCAAGGCCACACCCTTGCCGGGGGCATCCACCGCGGAGATGGAGGAGTACTACCCGGCCTATTCGCCGGACGACAAGCTGGTCGCGTTCACCCAGGTCCCCGCGGGCCAGGTGATGTATTCGAATCCGCAGGCCGAGCTGGCGGTATTGCCGGTGGGTGCCACCAAGGCGACCCGCTTGCGGGCCAACGATCCGCCCCTGTGCACGGGCAAGTCGAGCCCCGGTGTGAACAATCACTGGCCCAAGTGGTCGCCACAGACATCGGGAGGGACGGAAGGCCAGTACTACTGGATCATCTTTTCGTCGAATCGCGCCGGCTACCCGCCGGTCAAGTCGGCGAACGGCCCCATGCGGACCATCGAGATCAGCCAGCTCTACATGGCGCCAGTGATCATGGACGAAACCCGGATTCCCCTGTCATACCCGGCGATCTACCTCTGGAATCAGCCGGCGGACTCGGTGAACACGACGCCCGCCTGGGAAACATTCACCATCCCGCCGATTGAATAGGAGCGCCCAAGGGCCCTTCGCGGGCCGCGCTGCTAGATTGTCAGTTGCACTTGGGGCCTGCACCCCCTAGACTGCCCGCCCTTCAATGTGGGACTTCCGAAGGTCCCATCTCCCCGCCCAGGGGCGAACGAGCCAGCCTCGTCGTCCCGACGCGATCAAGGAACCTGACCATGGCACAAAAAGGCATCCACCCCGTATACAAGCCGTCCGTCATCACCTGCGCCTGCGGGAACAAAGTCGAGACGTATTCCACGCGCGGCGATTTCATGACGGACATCTGCTCGAACTGCCATCCGTTCTACACGGGCAAGCAAAAGTTCGTGGATGCCGCCGGGCGGATCGAGCGCTTCCAGAAGAAGTACGGCCGGCCGAGCACGCTCGGCACCCCGGGCGGCGAGCCCCCGGCCAGCGGCGGCGACGCCGGCGGCTCGACACCGTAGGTGGACCTTCGGCTGGCTACCGCCTGGGCGGAGGCAGTGGGGGTAATCCATGCTCGATGATCTGTTGCTGAGAAAATTGGCCGCGGTTGAGCAGCGGTACGAAGAGCTCTCCGGGAAGCTGGGCGACCCCGTCGTCTTGTCGAACCGACAGATGTTCCAGAAGATGTCCAAGGAACATTCCGACCTGCGCGATCTCGTGGAGTCGTTTCGCGTCCATCGCGATCTGGGCAAGCGGGCCGTGGACGCCCGTGACATGCAGAAGGATCCCGAGATGCGCGAAATGGCGTTCGACGAGGAACGTCAGATCGCCACCGAGCAACAGGTGCTCGAGGAACGCATCAAGGTTCTGCTTTTGCCCCGGGATCCGAACGACGACAAGAACATCATGCTCGAGATCCGAGCGGGCGCCGGGGGCGAGGAAGCCGCGTTGTTCGGGGGGGATCTCTTCAGGATGTACACCCGCTTCGCCGAACGGCGGCGCTGGGCGGTGGAGATTGTCTCGATGTCGTCGGCGCAGGCCGGTGGAATCAAGGAAGTGGTGGCCCTCATCAAGGGCCAGGGGGCCTATAGCCAGCTGAAATATGAATCGGGCGTCCACCGTGTCCAGCGGGTTCCCAGCACAGAGGCGCAGGGCCGCATTCACACCTCGACGGCTACCGTGGCCATCATGCCGGAGGTCGAGGAGGTCGACATCGTCATAGATCCCAAGGACCTGAAAATCGACGTCATGCGATCGGGGGGGCCCGGCGGCCAATCCGTCAACACGACCGATTCGGCGGTGCGGGTGCACCACATTCCCTCCGGCCTGATCGTGCATTGCCAGCAAGAGAAATCGCAGCACAAGAACAAGGCCATGGCGATGGCGCTGCTGCGTTCGAAGCTGTACGCCATCGAAGAGGAAAAACGGCAGAGCGCCGAGCGCGACGCCCGTCGGGGCCAAATTGGCACCGGCGATCGCTCCGAGAAGATACGGACCTACAATTTTCCTCAGGACCGGTTGACGGACCACCGCATCGGCCTGACCACCCACAATCTCCCCGGGATCCTCGATGGCGATCTGCAAGACGTGATTGACAGCCTCCGCGCGCACTTCCAGGCCGAGGCGCTGAAAGAAGCGGGCGCGGCGGACTCCGTGAACTGACGGCCGGCAATCAGCCCGTTTCGCCCCACACGGTGGCAATGAGTGTGCGGGCGCCGCCCGCGTCGCGGTGCTCGCCGAGGTAGATGCCCTGCCACGTGCCGAGCGCCAATCGCCCATCGCGAATGGGAATGGTGAGCTCGGTCCCCAGCAACACCGATTTCAGGTGCGCGGGCATGTCGTCGGGGCCCTCGGTCGTGTGGGCGAAATAGGGCGCGTTCTCGGGCACCGCCTGGTCTAGCCAGCGCCGCATGTCGGCGCGCACGTCTGGATCGGCGTTCTCGTTCACCGACAGTGACGCCGAGGTGTGCGCAATGAACACATGCAACAGGCCGATCTTGACCTCCCTCAACCGGGGAAGCGCTTCCAGCACCTCTCGCGTGACCAGGTGAACCCCGCGCGGCCGCGCCTTGAGTCGGACTTCTATTTGCTGCCAGGACATGGTCCTTGTCCTATTGCACCCGCGGTGGTGAGCGCAATGGTGCCCTCCCCATCGCGCCATGGAGACTAAGACCGAGCCACGGGTGCGCAGGTCGCACTCTTCAAGTTACGGCTTGCACTGCCGAACTAGCTTCTCGACGCCCGTCTTTCCGTTTGTTCGACTTAATGCGTTCTCTTTCCACATCTGTCGATAAGGCCGCCAAGGTCAGCGCCCTCCTCGATAACCTCAGAAGCGGGGTCATATTCGAGGACGAGCGCGGCGTCGTCGTCGAGGCGAACCCAGCGTTCTGCCGCATGTGGCACCTCCCCTGCGGACCCGCGGACCTCCTCGGGCGCCCGATCTCCGAGGCAGGTTGGCCCCCCCTGGAAGCGTTCGCCAACCCCGGCCATTTGCAGGAGAGTCTCCACGCGCTTGCCAGGACGAGACAGCCCCGATTCGACCACGAGCTACGCACCACCGATGGGCGGGTCATCGTTCTCGACTACGTGCCGGTGCGGATCGGGGAGGCACACGGCGGCTCCTTCTGGATCTATCGGGACGCCACGGAGAGTCGCCGCGCGGAAGACGAGATCCGAACCCTCAATCACGAGTTGGAGCGGCGCGTGGCGCAGCGAACCGCGGAACTGGCCCGCAGCAACCGCGAGCTTGCCAGCAGCCTGATCCGCCTGGGCGAGACGCAGGAACAGCTCATTCACGCCGGCAAGATGGCCGCGGTTGGCACCTTGGTCGCCGGGCTGTCACACGAGCTGAACAACCCTCTGGGCATCATCGTCGGCTACGTCCAAGGTCTCTTGCGTCGGATGTCGCCCGAGGCTCCCGGTCGGGAATCCCTTGTCGCGGTGGAAAGGCAGGCGCTGCGTTGCGCCCACCTGGTCCGATCGCTCCTGGATTTTTCCCGCAGCAAGCCAGCCATCCGCGAGCAAACCGCCCTGGTGCCATCGATAGAACGGGCCCTGGAGCTGGCGGCCGGCCAGGCCCGGCAACGGGGCGTCGAGCTGCGCTGGGTGGCGTGTGGCCCCGTTCCGGAGCTGACGATCTGCCCGCAGGAGATCGAGTCGGCCCTCCTGAACCTGGTGACGAACGCCATCGACGCGACAGCGGCCGGCGGTTCCGTGGCCGTCCTGGCGGCACCGCTTGCGTACCAGGGCCGCGACGGGATCGAAATCAGCGTCAAGGACACG
>PMNO01000213.1 GCA_003161835.1 Myxococcales bacterium
TCCAGCACAGAGCTTCGGCGCGCGCCGGGCCGGCCTGCGGCCAAAGCGCCCGTTCGCCGCCGTAGCTTTCGGCGAGATGAAGCAAGATGGCCAGCGATTCGAAATAGGGCTGCTCGCCGTCCACCAGCGCCGGGACCTTGCCGTTCGGGTTGATGGCCAGGTACGTGGGCGACCGGTGCTCTCCTTTGGCGCGATCGAGGGTGACGAGTTCGAAAGGGACGCCGAGCTCCTCGAGCGCCCAGTGAACCCGCGACGCCGAACTGCGTGGCCAACCGTAAAGCTTGATGCCCATGGGATGGAACATACACCCCGCGGGGTGCGGATTTCGGACCATCGTGAACTCCCGTGGCGGCGTGCCCGGGCGGCCGGACGCCCTCAACCGAATGCACTGGTCCGTGCTAGCTTTGCCGCCGCCATGGCAATCGTCGCGTGTCCCGAGTGCAAGGGCCAGGTTTCCTCGGCGGCCGCCGCATGCCCCCACTGCGGTCATCCCATGGCGACGATTGCGACCGGGATGGGGCCGGCCGCGCTCTCTCGGCCGCCGGGGGCGCGGCCCGTTGCCGCCGAGCAGACCCTGTGGCAGGGCTCGCCTTCGGTCAAGGCGATGGCGATCAACATCGCGGCGACGGCGCTGTTTGCGATCGTGGTGTCGGCAGCGGCCTTCGCCAGCTACCGCCCGGCGCTTCGTTTGATCGCGGGAATCTCGACAGGCCTCGCGCAGATTGTGGCGGACGATGAGCCCGGGTTGCGGCTGGCGGCCGTCGTGCTCGTCATCTTCGTGGTGGGGGGACGGATCGCGCGCCTGCTCTGGCGCGTGGTCGCCCTGCGCAGCCAGCACTACCGCCTGACCAACCAGCGCTTGCTGCTCGAACAGGGGGTCTTCTCCAAGACCATCACCGAGATCGACCTGCGCACCGTCGACGAGATCACGTTTCGCCAGAGCTTCTCGGAGCGGTTGCTGGGCGTCGGCGAGATCACCGTCATTTCGTCGGAGCCGGGGGGGCGGGGGAGTCACGAGCGCGTGCGGCTGGCCGGAGTCCTCGATCCGCGCAACGTCCGCGAGAGCCTTCGCACGGCTGCCTACGACGCGACGGGCAGCCAGGTCTTCATGCGCTCGACCTGACGCCGCGGGAAAAGAAGATTGTCGATCGGGGCGGCANNAAAAAGGAGACCGCCCATGCGATTCATCATCACCGCGCGCCCGGCAGACGAAAGCAAAGCGCCCGACGGAAACGCCCCTTTCGACGAGACCCTTTTCACCGCGTACATGCGGTTCAACGAGGAGATGAACACGGCGGGCGTGCTCGTGGCATCCGAGGGCCTGAACCCGGGCGGCCAGGGCGCGCGCATCGAGGTCCGCGGAGGCAGGCGCTCCCTCGTCGACGGGCCCTTCGCCGAGTCCAAGGAACTGGTGGGCGGCTTCTACATCGTCGACGTCAAGTCGCGCGACGAGGCCATCGAGTGGGCGCTGCGCTGCCCGAGCGGCCTCGGCTTCGACGACGTGCTGGAGATTCGCCAGCTCACGGGCGAGGCCGATCTGCCGCCGGACATCCTCGCCCTCATCAAGGCGGCGGCCCCGACCTGGAGCGCGGCGTTCTTGCGGTCGCGCGCCCACTGACCGCGGCCGCCGCGCGCCCCGCCGACTCCCCGCTCGATCAGGGATTTCATTCCGACTTCATCTGCGCTTCACTTGCGGGTCGGTGCAGATCGCCGTCACCACTGGCTACGACCCGTCGGAGGCCGCGCAGGCGNNGAGGGCGCTTGCTTCGTTCAGGAAGGGCTGCTCGCGACCAAGCTCAACGAGGGGGCGCGCCATCCGTTGGTGCGCGCCCTCGGCCCTTGCACCAGTATCGTCGACTGCACCCTCGGCTTGGCCAACGACGCACTCCACGCCGCGGTCTCCCTGCGCTGCAGCGTTCTCGGTGTGGAGGCCAGCCCGGTCATCCACGCGCTGCTGGAAGAGGGGTTGCCGCGGCTGTGGGCCACGCATGCAGCCGGACGGCAGATCCACCTGCACCACGGTGACGCCCTCGACGTGCTGCGCGGCCTCGGGGACCGGTCGCACGACGTGGTCTTTCTCGATCCCATGATGAGTCGCCCTCGAAAATGTGCTCCGTCGTTCGCGGTCCTGCGCACGTTCGCCGTGCCTGAAGGCCCTTCAGCGGAGCTGCTGCAACAAGCGGCCAGGGTTGCGCGGGCGCGGGTCGTCGTGAAGCTCGGCAAGGGCGACCCCATGCCCGCCGACGCGCCCCTCGCCTTTTCGCACCATGTGCGCGGCGTTCACGTGATCTATTGGGTACACACGTTGTGAGACCGGGTTCGCGGTTCGGTCTATTGTGCGTGGGTGGCGCTACTCCCGCCCGGCCGAATCTTTCAGCGCACCACAGTCCGCAATGACCACGGTGACATTGTCGGGGCCCCCGGCCCTGAGAGCGGCATCGATCAGTGCTTGGGCGACTGCGGATACCTCTCGCGTCGTGCTTAGAACTTCTGCGATGGCGTCGTCCGAGACGGGACCGTGCAGTCCGTCCGAACATAGGAGGACGCGGTCACCGGCGCGCA
>PMNO01000252.1 GCA_003161835.1 Myxococcales bacterium
TTCGCCCGGAGCACCTGGTTCCCGCGGCGCTGGAAGGGCTGACGCCCGCCGACGCCAACGCGATCGACACCGCGCTGCTGGCGCGCACCGCGCTGGTCCTCATCCTGTCGCGCAATGGCAAGGGTTCCGTCCTGCACAGCGCCGACGACGACACTCCTGGAACGGGACCACTCAAAGAAGAGGCCGACGCGGGATTCCGCGCCCTCACGGCGACGGAGATCGCCGCGTTCACGCGGCATCGAGGGCGCAAGGAAGGGGCGCGAGCCCCGGGCAAGCCAGCCCCGGCCGGGCGTGAGGTCCCCAACTCCTTGCCCGAGGACGTTGCCGCGAAGGCGCGCCGCATCCTGGAGCAGGTCGCGCCACCGCGCATGGACGTGGCTGCCAGGGAGATCGCCGCGCGTTGGCTCGAGTCACTCTCGCCCCTCGAGCCGGTGTTGACGACCGCGAGCAAGCGCAAGGAAAAAGACGGCTGATGGGCCAGTCGCGCTAAGATGCGCGGCCATGCCGGAACCCAAATCACCCCACCCTGTCCTTTCCGCAGGGGCCCTGCGCGAAATCTACGCTCATGCCCGTCGCGACTATCCCAAGGAATCCTGCGGTGTCGTGTACGGACCGCGCCACCAGCCCGGGGCCGACCGCGCGTCGGCGTGCCAGAATATTCAAGATCGCCTGCACGCCGAGGATCCGGTGCGGTTCACGCGCGATGCCCGCACCGCCTACAATCTGGACGCGGGCGACATCCTGGCCTTGCAGAAGAGTCTGCGCGGAGACAGTCCGGCCAAGATCGTCTATCACTCACACGTCGACGTGGGCTCGTACTTCAGCGAAACCGACCAGGCGGCCGCCTTGTTCGACGGCGAGCCAGCCCACCCCGTCGAGTACGTGGTGGTGGATGTGCGGGCTGACGGCGTGCGCGGGGCGAAGCAATTTGCCTGGGACGCGGCACAGAAGAAATANNGGGTTGTGTCGGTGTCGAGCGTGAGCAAGAATGTCGCAAATGTCCGCGCCGACCGACGACTCATTGTTTCTGCGTGCCTGCCGGGGTGAAGCCACCACAAGACCGCCGCTGTGGATGATGCGTCAAGCGGGACGCTATCTGCCGGAGTACCGGGAGATTCGGCAGAAGGTCTCCTTCCTGGAGCTGTGCAAGACGCCCCTTCTGGCGGCCGACGTGACATTGCAACCGATACGCCGGTTCGGATTCGACGCGGCGATTCTATTTTCCGACCTGTTGGTTCCACTCGAAGCCATGGGCATGGCCGTGGAATTCACCGAACAAGGACCGCGTCTGCCTGCGCCGCTTCGCGGGCCCGATGATCTCACGCGCATCCAATCGTTTGATCCCGCGCAGCGCACGGATTTCGTGTTGGAGACGATTCGCCTGGCGCGCGAGGGGTTGGGGTTGACGCCGCTGATTGGGTTTGCCGGAGCGCCCTTCACGGTGGCCACCTATGCCATCGAAGGCAAGACGTCCAAGAACTTCGCGGAGACCAAGAAGTTCTTTTACCGCCACCCGCGCGCGGCGCGACAGCTCCTGGCCCTGATCGGTGAAGCAACGCTGGGTTACTTGAAAGCTCAGATCACGGCGGGTGTATCGGCGGTGCAACTGTTCGATTCGTGGGTGGGGGTCGTCTCCACCGACGACTGGAACGACTTCGTGTTCGAGCCCACGGCCGCCCTGATTGCGGCGCTGCGCGCGACCGGAGTTCCCGTGATCTACTTCGGGAATGGTGCGACCACCATCCTCGACCGCATCGGCGCGCTCGGGGCAGACGTTTATGGCGTGGACTGGCGCTTGCCTCTGGACGAGGCGCGCACGCGCCTGGCCTCCACCGCGCGCTATCCCTTCGCGGTTCAGGGCAATCTGGACCCGGCCGTGTTGCTGGGGCCAATCCCATTGATCGAAAGGCGCGCCGCCGACGTCGTCACTCGGGGCGGTCGGCGAGGGCACGTGTTCAACCTGGGCCACGGCATCACCCCCGAGACGCCGATCGAGAGCGTGGAAGCCTTGGTGCGCGTGGTACGGGGAAGTTAGGGGCGCGGGTTTTGCCGCGCCCGCATCCACGGACACGAGTTGGACGCGCGGCTGGGCCGACCCTGCCCGGTTCCGCGGAGGCTGCGTAGCCAATGCGGGTGGTCGTTATCGGAGGCGGGATTTCCGGCCTGACGACGTCGTATCTGGCGCGGACGGCGGGTCACGACGTGGTTTGCGTGGATCCCGCACCTCGACTCGGGGGTCTTATTCGCACCGAGAGTCACGACGGGTTCCTGTGCGAGGCCGGCCCCCAAGCGGTGCTGGACAACGCGCCCGATACCCTGGCCATCATCGAAGCCTTGGGACTGCGTGAGCGGGCGATCACGGCGGCACCGCAGGCCAGCCGGCGCTTCATCTACGCCCGCGGCGCTCTACACCCCTTGCCGGCCAGCCCCCTGGCGCTCCTGCGGTCTGGCCTGCTTTCGCCGGCGGGAAAGCTTCGCCTCCTGGCCGAGCCGTTCATCGGCCGGGGCGGGCGTGCGCGGGGTGTGCCAGCCGCCGGCGATCCCGACGACTCCGAAACCGTCGAGGCCTTCGCGATCCGCAGGCTGGGAGTCGAGGCTGCGCGGACCTTGTTGGGTACCGCGGTCATCGGCATCTATGCGGCCGACGCCGCCGCGCTATCGCTGGCGAGCGCGTTCCCCCGCCTGGCCGCGCTGGAACGTGATCACGGCAGTCTCTTTGGCGGCCTCGTCGCCGCTCGACGGGCGGGCAAAAAGGAAGCCAGAAAAGACGGAGGAAAAGGCGGGCCGCGCGGCCGCCCCCTGTCGTTCCCCGGTGGTCTCCAGGAATTGGTGGATGCGCTCGGACAGGGCCTGGGACCCGGGGGATGGTCGCCCGGCAGGGTGGTTGCGCTCCAGCGACACCCCTCCGGTTCCGGTTGGCGCATCGCCATCGCCAGGGACGCTGGGGAGGCGTCGCATATCGAGGCCGATGCCGTGGTCCTGACGGTCGGAACGCAAGAGGCCGCGCATCTCTTGCGACCCATTGTTCCCGCCGCCCACGATGCCCTGGCCGGACTGCCCACGGCGCCAATCGTCGTGTGTTGCCTGGGATTTCGAGACGCGTCCTCCCAGACCCTGGGAATGGATTTGAATGCCTATGGCTTTTTGGTCGCACGCGGACAGGCGCCGCTCTTGCTCGGCTGTCAGTACGAAACCTCGACCTTCCCCGGCCGGGCACCGACGGGTGGGGTCTTGCTGCGCGCGATTCTAGGGGGGACCGGTCCGGGTTTCGAACCGAACATCGTCGACCGGTCCGACGGCGAAATCGCCGAACGCGCCGTGGCCGATCTGAAGACCGTGGCGGGGCTGAAGCAGGCCCCGGACATGGTTCGGGTGTGGAAATACCCCCGAGGCCTCCCCTTGTACGCGCCGGGTCACGCCGCCCGCGTGGC
>PMNO01000085.1:0-7862 GCA_003161835.1 Myxococcales bacterium
GTTGAAATCAAGTACTTCTCGGCCTTTGCCGCTATGGTGCGCGGATCCTTCGCGTAGGGTTGCTTGGTCACCGCGTCGACGATGTCGCAAATCAAGGAAAGGGTCGGCAGCTCGTAGAACTGGTCCATGACCGCGCTGTCGGGGTCAGGAATAAAGATCATGTCCGAAGCGTGAATCGGCTGCCATCCGCGAATCGAGCTTCCGTCGAAGAAGAAGCCCTCGCGGAACGACTCTTCGGAGAGCTTCCCGATCGGCATCGTGGTGTGTTGCCAGATACCCAAGAGGTCGACGAACTTGAAATCGACCATGATTGCGCCGCTTTTTTCGGCGTACTTCAGTGCTTCGGCTGGCGTCATGACCCCCCACTTTCGTTTTGTCTGTCTTGTTTCGCCTACCTGGTTCGAAACGACATAACACAAACGACGGCGGAGTGTGCCGCCGGGCGACCGGCACGCATGACCGCCCGGTCCGGGTCCGAGATCAGCTTAATGAGACGAGCTAGAGGGCGTCCTCGCCGCGCTCGCCGGTACGGATGCGGATGGCCTCATCCACTGGGGTCACGAAAATCTTGCCATCACCGATGCGCCCGGTCCGCGCCACGGCGAGGATTGCCTCGACCACGTCACGAACGATCTCGTCCTTTACGACGATTTCGACCCGTACCTTGGGGACAAAATCAACCACGTACGCTGAGCCTCTGTAGACTTCCTTCTTCCCGCCTGTTCTTCCGAATCCCTTGACCTCGTACACGGTCATACCCTGTACGCCGATCTCGCGGAGGCGGTCCTTCACGTCGTCCAGCTTGAACGGCTTGATNNTTCCAGAGGCTTGCGGCGAACGGTCAGCCGGCCCGCAAGGCACCGACCAGTTCCCGCACGTCGGAAACTCCCTGGGTGCGCAAGGCGTCCGAGAGTTCGCGCACCATGCGGCCGGCGCAGTCGGGATCGACGAAATTCTGCGTCCCAATCTGGACCGTTGACGCGCCGGCCAACAGGAACTCCAGCACGTCCGTAGCGTCCTGAATCCCGCCGATGCCGGATATCGGCAGCGGAACCCCGGCGCGATGAACCTGATGGACCATCCGCAACGCGATGGGCTTTATGGCGGGGCCGGACAGGCCCCCAAATGTGGTCGCGATTTTGGCACGNNCGCCACGATGTCGGAGGTGTTGGGCGTGAGCTTGATCCATAGGGGCTTCGAGATCACCGGACGGCACGCGCGAACCAGATCGGCGAGCACGCGCGGATCGGTACCGAATTCGATACCTCCGGCCTTGATGTTGGGGCAAGAAACGTTCATCTCGAGCGCATCCACCCCATCCATGGCGGACAACGAGGCGCCGCAGGAGACATAGTCGTCGAAAGTCACTCCGAAGAAATTGACGATCACGCGTGTCCCGCAGCGACTCAAATAGGGCAACTTGTCGTTGCGAAAGCCCTCGACGCCGACGTTTTCGAGTCCGATCGAATTCAACATCCCCGCCGCGGTTTCGCAGATTCGTGGGGTGGATGTCCCAAAACGTGCCTGGGGCGAGATGCCCTTGGTCACCAAACCACCGATCGAGGACAGATCGGTCAACGATTCGAACTCGCGGCCGTACCCAAAGGTTCCCGACGCCGTCAACACGGGATTCCGAAATGACAGCCCGCCCGAAGTGACCGCCAGGCTGACGTCCGTCACGAGGGGCACTCCTCTTTGCGAGGAAGCGACGGCGCCGCCGGCTTTACGTCCAAGATATCCGCTGCGTCGAAGACGGGGCCATCCTTNNACCGAAATGAAGCAAGGCACCCCCCGGTCGCGGGCGAGCCGCGCGACGGCCCACAACATCGCGTTCGGTCCGCAAGCCAGGATCCGCAGCCGACCCGCGCCGGGCGGGCCTTCGTGGTGAGCGAGGCGCGCCTCGAGTTCCGCTGTCACCAGCCCCTTTCGACCGGCGCTTCCATCCTCCGTGGTCAGAAACAAGCTCACGCCGAAGGATCGCAGCTCCGACAGAAGAAGGAGGTCGGGCTGGCTGCGCCCCCCGTAAATGACCTCGCTGTGCTTGGGGACGCCCCCGCCCGAGGCTGCCTGGGCCTGCATGAAGAGGGGTGGAATGCCGACCCCCCCACCGACCAGAAGATCCGTGAACTGGTCCGACGGGGCCGGAAAGCTCGAGCCGAGCGGCCCGAGAACGGCGAGTTTGGCCCCGGGCGGGGCCCGTTCCAGAAGCGCCGTCCCACGTCCGACCGCCTTGGCCAGGATGGCGGCCTGACCGTTGGAATCCACGAAAAGCAGCGAAAAAGCGCGAGGCAGGAGCGGATCCCGTTCCCAGTCCCCACGGACCATGACGAACTGCCCCGGGCGGCTGCCCGCGAGCGCCTGGCATCCGGAGAGCACCAGAATGAAATAGCCCGCGCCGAGCGCGCGATTTTCAGCCACCCGAGCCTCGAAATAGCGCATATCCACTGGCCAGCCGTTCTACCCCGACCGTGCCGTCAGGGTCGAGGCGATTTCGCATTGATCTTGCAGGTCTAAACTTCCTGTGTTACTGGACGCAACTAGGCCCCTGATGGATTTTATGTTCGAAGACGAGGTCGACGAGGTCGGCTCGGACGTCGAAGCGTACTGCCCTAAATGCAAAGCGGACACCACTCACGTGGTGATTTCGAAGTACGAAGACGAAATCCGGCGCGTTCAGTGCAACCCGTGTGGCGACGTCCACTCTTTCCGCAAGCCCCGCGGGGAGGTGGAAGACGACGTGCCCGAGCCAATCGCGGCGAAGAAGCGCGCGATGCTGAAGAAGCCGAACTGGGACGAGTTTTTCGCCAAGCATGGCGAAAAGCAGGGAAAACCCTACGAGTTTCGGGAGCGCTATTCGGACAACGTCATCGTGACCCACCCCAAGTTCGGGCGTGGTTTCGTGTCCGAGGTGATGTCGGACAGCAAAGTGGAAATCACGTTCAAGGACGCCCGACGGGTTCTGGTCCATAACCGGAAGGACATGCCCGGATTGCCCCTGGCGGCGGAAGGCGACGGCATTCCTTCAAAGGGGCCCAAGGCCAAGGCCGTCAAGAACAAGGCCGCCCAAGAAGAGAAGGTAGCGGCCAAGGCGGCGGCTCCCGCCATCGCGGCGGTCGGAAAGGTCGCCGCGAAGGTGGAAACCCCCAAGCCCGAGACCGCGAAGCCTGAAGCGGCCAAACCCGGAGCTACGGGCAAAGATACGGGCAAAGATTTGGGAAAGAAGGCGGCGGGCAAGCCAAGCGGCGCTCCCCCGTCGGTCCCGGCCAGCAAGGTGGCGAAAGCCGAGACCAAACCAGCCAAGGCGAGTCCGCCGCCGCACACCAAGAAGGTGCCGGCGCCGGGCAAGCCGGTCAAGGCCGCGGGTAAGCCCACCAAAGGTGCCAAGGCGAAGCCAGCGGCGAAACCGGCCAAGGCACACAAGGCACCTCCGCGTCCCGCCAAGCCAGACAAGAAGGCGCGNNACTCGAACTCGAACTCGGACTCGCCCTCCCTCCTTTCTCTGATGCCGGATCGGCTCACCCCCGGATGATCAGCACATACAGATCGTAGAGGGCGTGGGTGTAGACCGCGACCGCGAAGCCGCGAAACCAGAAGAGCAATCCGAAGCAGATCCCCGCCAGGAAGCGGAAGGTGAAGACCCCCAGGTGAAGGGGATCCCCGTACGGTGGGATGTGGTGAACCGCTGAAAAGAGAAACGACGACAGCGCGAAGGCCAACAGCAGGGCCACGATCCGCCGCATCCCAATCACGCGTTCGCAGAGTCCGGCGATGCCCGTGAGCAGGGCCAGGCGGAAGGTCGCCTCCTCCCAAAAACCGGCGCCGACCGACATGACGACGCGCGCGATGAATCCTTGCTCACCGAGCCCCGGCGCGAGGCGGGGATCGACTCCGAACACTCTGGTCATGACCAGCACGATCAACGAGCCCATGGTGAGCGCATAGATGGCGCTCTCCAGGAGGACCGGCACGAAGATCGTGAGGTTGATCTTCTGCCGACGACGCAAGAGCACAACCCCGATGGCGTAAAGGGCGGCGACCGCGGCGGTGTAGCCCAGATAGGCCGACCGGGAGAGGCCCACGTTCTGCAAGAGAAAGCGGGTCAGCAGGTCGGCGCCGTTGATCATTGGGTAGATCAAGACGACGCCCACCTGGTAGACGAGGAACAGCGGAAAGACGAGGAGCAGGTTCGTCGCCAGATTTTGGGAGGAGGTTCGGGTCTTCGACTTCACGAGGGCAATCTAGCTTGCCATGCGCGTCAGCGACCGCGGAAAATGGATGGACGCGACGAGAGCGAGCGGTGCCCGGGCGCGCGCGGCGGCGGGCGCTTGTCGACAGGCAGCTTGGCCTCGAGGCGCGCGATGGCATCCGCCAGCTCCACCTTCATGCAGCCATTGCTCGGATCCCCGCCGAACAGACCTTCGAGGCCCCCACGGGGGCGCTGCGCGCGCAGCGCCGGCAGAGCCCGCGGGTCGTCCGCCTTGCCGAGCGCGACGACGATCGGTTTCTTCTCCTCGCAGGTGGCCGCCTTCTTGAGTTCGGCGCTGCGCAGGGAGACCGAGTCGACGCGACCCTCTTCGCCAAGCTCTGCGAGCGCTCGCGCGGCCCGCTGGCGCCTCCGTAGCTCACCGCCGCCGTTCGCCACCCGATCGAGGAGATCGATCGCGGGGCGGCCCACGCGCTCGATGGCCAGATCCAGGGCCGCATCGGCGACCTTGGACTCGCCGAGCGCGACGCCCAGATGCTCGATGAGGACAGGATCACCTCGAAAACCTGGATCGAGCGTGATCGCTTCACGATAGTCGCCGAGGGCCTCGGCGTGACGATCGGCGGCGAAGGCCAGTCGGCCGAGGAGATACCGGACCCGCGCGTTGCTCGGATTTTCGGCCAGAATTTCCTCCAAGGCGACGCGTGCCTTCACGATTTCGCCGCCCGCCAGCAAGCCTTCGACCACGTGGATGCGCGCGGCGAGCGCGGCGGAGGGAGGCGCGGGAGGCGTCACCTGTCCGAGTGCGACCGTCCTTGGTCGAGAGGGGCGACGGCGCGCAAGCGCCCATCCCGCGAGCAAGACGATTGCGCCAGCGAGCCCAGCGACCAGCCCCCGGCGCGAGCGGCGGGGTGGTGCCGCCCCGGCGTCGAGCCGCGACGTCCCCGCGACGGGAGACCCGAGCGACACGAGCGGCTGGTCTCTTTCGGCTTCCGCCTCGGCCAGCGCCGTTGAAAAAGCAGCGCTGGATGCGAAGCGATGCTCCCGCTGCTTCTCGAGCGACTGCATCACCACATCCTCTATCGCCACGGGAACATCGACCGTGGGATTGCACTGCGCCATGCGCGGGGGCGGCTGCGACAGATGCATCGAGATGATGCGCATCTTGTCCGGGGATTCGAACGGGCGCCGCGCCGTCAACATTTCGAAAAGGATCACCCCCGCGGCATAAAGGTCCGCGCGCGCGTCGACCGTGTCGCCGAGCGCCTGTTCCGGGGACAGGTATTCGGGCGTTCCGAAGATCATTCCCGCCTGCGTCAGGACCTCGCGCCCTGTGCCCTGTGCGGAAACGGGATCCGTCAATTTTGCGATACCGAAGTCCAGAATCTTGACCACGTCGGAGCGGCCGTCGCGTGTCACGAGCATGATGTTGTCTGGCTTGAGATCGCGATGGACGACGCCGGTGGCGTGGGCGTGCCCGAGTCCGCCCAAGATCTGTCGCATGATGGACAAGGCGCGCGCCAGCTTGATCGGGCCCTGCGCGATCAGCGCGGTGAGCGATTGCCCGTCCAGAAATTCCATCACCAGGAACAACAAGCCGGCAGGGGTACGACCAAAGTCGGTGATCGCGATGATATTGGGGTGCGCGAGGCGGCTGGCCGACTCGGCCTCCCGCTCGAAGCGGCGCACGAATTCGTCTCTGTCGCCAAGGCCTGGAAGCAGGACCTTGATCGCGACATCCCGTTTCAAAGTCGCGTGCGAGGCGCGATATACAACCCCCATCCCGCCGACGCCGATGCGCTCCATGATGTGGTACCGCTCACCGAGCACGGTGCCGACCAGAGGATCGCGCAAGGCTGCCCCGCACTGGGGGCAAGATTCCAGGTCGGGCCCGGGGAGAAAACCGCAGGAGAGACAGCTCGACATATCGATATCAGCGGGGAGTGTATCTCGCTGATTGCGCGGCCATGCGGATCGGGAACGACTTTGCGGACCGCTCGCTGTCGCGATCGCGCGGACGCACGACCGCGAGGACCTCGCGTCGGGAATCGATGATCCGGCGGGCAACGCGCGCGACATCGGCGGCCGTCACCTTCTCCAATTCGGGGATGTCGCGGCGATAGGAGGAACCGGTTTCGCCAAAGGCACCGTGCAGAGCCATGGCCATCGCCACCGCCCCGCGCCTTTCGAGGACCAGCGAACGGGTGCCAATCAGGAACCGGCGCGCGCGCAAGACCTCGACCTCGGTGACGCCGCCTTCGACGACGCGCTGAAGCTGTCCGCGCAGCCAGGGGACCAGCGCGTCGACGGCCTCGGGACGTGCGGCGGCGGTGATGGCAAAGTAGCCGGGATCGACCCCTTCCTGCGAAATGGCCTCCAGGATCGCCGTCAGGCCCGGCTGTTCGCGAAGGTCCGTCGCCAGCCGCCCCGACGGGCCCCCCAGGATTTGGGCCAGAACCTCGAGCGCGAATCGACCGGGGTCGTGCGTGGTCAGGCCGGGATAGCCGATGACGATCCGCGCCTGGGCTTTGGGGATCAACTGGAATACTTCCAGCGGCTCGGAACGAGCCGGTTGTGAAACCGGCCGGGGATCCGTGCGGAGAGCGTCGCCTGCACTTGCGCCTGCACCTCCGCCGTCGCCGTCACCCAGTTTGGCGGCTCCGTCGGGAAACAGCGACTGCACCTTGGCCGCCACGCGGTCGGGATCCACCGGACCAAGCACCGCCAGCGTCAAACCCCGCGGGCCATAATGCCGACGATAGTGGTCAAGGAGACGGCGCCGGGTCAACCCCGCGACAGAATCCGCCGTGCCCAGCAAGTCCTGCCCGTAGGGGTGTCGACCGAACAGCGCGCCCTGGAAAAGACGAACGGCCAAGCGGGTGGGATCGTCGTCGCGCGTCCGAATTGCATCGAGGAGAACCCGGCGCTCACGCTCGATCTCCTCGTCACCGAAGAGGGGGTTGCGCGCACAATCGACCACCAGCTCGAGTCCGCGTTCCCAGTGCGACGCGAGAAAATCGCCGCGCAGGCCCAGACTGTCGACACCGGCGATGCCATCGAGGCTACCGGCGATGTTCGAAAGCTCGTTGGCCAGGTCGTCCGCGCCACGGGTCTTGGTCGCCCGAGGCAACAGGCGCGCCAGCAGCGCCGTCGCCCCGGCAAGGCGCGCGTCGTCGACCCGGGCACCACCCGACCAGACGGCTCTCACCGACACCTGGGCCGCGGTATCGTCACGGAGAACCAACAGACGGACGCCCGAAGACAGCGCGTAGTCGACCACGTCGCGCCCGGACACCGCCACCGAGAGCGGCTTGCCGACGCCGGAAGGCACGGCGAGATTCTCGGGGGCGGCGGCCACGGCGCGCAAACGGGGCAGCAACTTCGCCGCGCGATCGTCGCGCTGCGGATCGCGCGCGGCGGGCAACACCACGGCCACGATCATGTTCGGCGTCCGGAAGATGCGCGCGGCCACTTTCATCAGATCGTCCGCGTCGACCTTGCGCAAGCGAGCCACGTAGGCGGCTTCGAACGACGGATCGCCCGCGGTGGCCATCGACAACCCGAGCTTGCGCGCGTAGCCGCTCAGACCCGCCTTGGCGACCGCGCCATCCCCCTCGACCAGGGTGCGGGCGCGCGCCAGCTCGTCGGCGCCGATCGG
>PMNO01000085.1:8054-15212 GCA_003161835.1 Myxococcales bacterium
TCGAAATCACCGACGATCACGAGCGTCGCGTTGGTGGCTACGTAGAACTGGTCGAAAAAACGCCGGGCCTGATCGTTGGTGATCGCGGCGAGCGACGTCTCGGTCCCGAGCAGAGGGCGACCGTACGAATGCCCGGCGAAGGCGGTCGCCAGGGCGGCCTGCGACGCGACGCGATCAGGATCGAGCAAGGCTTGCCGCAAATCGTCCCGCGCAGCGCGACGGGCGCTCTCGAGATCGGTGGGGGTCCACAAGGCCTGGGTCAGCATGTCGGCGACAGCCCTGATCCCGACGTCGACGAAGGCGGACGCCACCACCGCGTGAAACACGGTTTCATCGGTGCTGGTCCAGGCGCCGACGCGCCCTCCCACATCAGCGACGTCGCGAGCCACCTGCCCCGCCGGACGCGTCTTGATCGACGAAAACAGCAGATGTTGAAATAGATGCGCGAGGCCCTCTTGGCCTGCGGGATCGTCGGCCCCGCCGGTATGAATCCAGGCCTGTATCGCGACGACCGGCGCCGCGTGGTTCTCCTCGAGGACGACCTGCAACCCGTTGGGCAACTTCACCACCGCGCGGGTATCGATGCCGCTCGGAGGAGCGCGTTCCGCCGTCAACAAGGCGGCCGCACCCGCGGGAACACCCTTGTACGGGCGACAGCCGGCCACAGCCGCGACGACCCATACTGCCGTACTGACCACAGTCGATCTCACGGAGGCTGGCCCACACTATCATAGGCAGCCGGATCGAGGCGGCGCGCCGGAGTTCCGGCAACCGAGCGGCCGTGAGATACTGTGTCCCCGATGCGACGTCGCGACCTCCTGCACGGTATCGGTGTCGCGGGGTCGACTTGGGGTTTCGGGCGGGCATCCGCGGGCATCAAGACACCGGCGCTGACCAAAGCCGCCGAGAAGGAGCTGGTGGCGGCGCTCGCGGTCCAGGGCGCGAGCCCAGGGCTGCGATTGACGCGTTTCGAGGGCAGCCACCCGACGGCGGCGACGGATATTCCCTTTCCCGCAAACACGGCGGGGGGCACGGCAACACTGGTCCTGCCGGGAATCACCATCGCCTGCGACGTTCGGGCCGCCCCGGCGCGGGATCGCCGCGACGCCCACGATATCGATGTCACGTTCCGCGTGGTGCGCGGCCGCCTGGCCAACGCGAGCGTGGCCGTCACGCTGACGATCCGCCGCTGGTCGCGGGACGCATACGTCGTGATCCCCGGAGCGATCTACGGTGGCAACCGTTTCGCGTCCCGGCACATTCCGTATCCGCCGCTGGCCAGCGAGCCCTCCGACATAGGACCGCACGTGCCCCCGATCGCGTCGGACATCCCTCGATTGAATAGCCAGCCGGGGGAATCCGGCGTCGTCCTGACGGCGGTTGACGCCGCCTTGCCCGCGATCGGCGTCCGCGTTCCGGGCTCCGACGATGAGACCACGTCGGGCCACGGGTTCATATTGTTGGGCGATCCCTCCACCTCCGTCGGGCTCACGGGCCTGTCGATCGCGGAGAATATCGATCGCACGTCCGCCACGCTGTCGATTGCCAGCCCGGGCGTGCGCCCGGACGTGCGCTATGGGCTGTGCAACGGGCGGGTGCCGTCCTTCGACCAAGGCGCCGATTTGAAGCCGGGAAGCACCGTGGGCATGCGCATGCGCCTGCTGTCATTCGCGTGCCCGGACGTCCAGACGCTTTTCGATCGGCTGTACGAAGCGCGCCGCGATCGGGTCGGGCGGGCCAAGCTGCGTCACGCCCTGCCCTTGTCGGCGGCAAAGAGGATGATCGAGGAACGCCTGGTGGTGGACCAGTGGACGGATCTGCCGGGCATATTCATGACCCGATCCCCCACCGCGCTCGGGGACCCGAGCCCCGAAAATTTCTCTCGGGAATCCACGTTTCGCACCGGTGCTGACGGTGCGATGGCGCTGGCCGTCCCCGCGATGTCCTCGGGCGGAGCCGACGCACGCCGGCGAGCGGCCGCGGTGCTTGATTTTCAGCTCACGGGGCAGGCCGCCTCAGGCCTTTTTCACGCGGCCAGCAACTCCGTCGACTGGTGGGACGAGGGCGAAGGGGCACCCCCACCGACGGGCATCGAGGCCGCGGGCGGCACGAGCGCGCGCTCGACCGCTCGCATGGGGGCCAAGAGCACCGACGCGCGGGGCCCGCGGGGGCGGCGATGGACTCACATCGGACGCAGTGTCGAAGCCCTACACCTCGCGTGCCGGCAGATTCTGCTGTCGCGCAAGATCGATCCGGCGTATCGCGCGCCCGACCACTGGCGAGCGGGAGTGGAGCGCGCGGCCAACGCCGTGGTTCGTCTGTGGAACAAGTACCAACAGCTGGGTCAATACATCAACTGCGACACCGGCGACGTGGTGATCGGGGGGTCAACCGCGGGCGCGCTGGCGCCAGCCGCGTTGGTCCTGGTGGCGCGGGTTCTGGAAACCGCGCGCTACGACAAGCCTGCCGCCGCGATGGCCGACGCCTTCTACGCCAAGTTCGTGCGCGCCGGTCTGACCCTGGGCGGAGCTCCCGCGGCCCTGCAGTCGCCGGACAGCCGATCCGCGGCGGGATTGCTGGAGTCATTCGTGGCGCTGGGCGAGACGACGGGAGAGGAGATCTGGTTCGCGCGGGCCGCCGAGGTCGCGCACCAGCTGGCCACGTGGGTCGTGGCGTGGGACGTACCCCTGCCGAGCAAGAGCACGCTCGGGAAGATGGACGCCCGAACCACGGGTGCCGTTCTGGTCAGCGCGCAGGACAAGTGGGCGTTGCCCGGGTTCGCGGGTCTTTCCGGCGATGCCCTCTTTCGCCTGTACCGCGCGACCGGACAAGTATCGTATCTCGAATTGCTGCGCGAGACCGTGCACAACAGCAGCGGATATGTCGATCCCGAGGATCGGCGACCCGACGTGGACAGCAAGTCCGGGTGGGTGGCGGGGCGCATTTCGATGGGCGATGCGATGGGCGCGCCGGGCGACGTCCCGGCGGCCAGCCCCGCGGGCACCGCGCAGGCCATCTGCCTGATGGCGGGGGCGGATATCCCATCGATTTACGTTCAGCCCGACACAGGATTTTTCTTTCCATTCGATCACATCGAGGCCCGCCTCAAGCAACGCAACGCGACCACGACCGTCATCAGCGTCACCAACCCCACGCGATTCGAAGCTGAACTGCGCGTGTTTGCCGAGCTGGATGGCGAGCGGTCCCGTCCCCTCGATCCATTTCCCATGTGGGGCGCGCGAATGCTCACGGTGGGGCCCGCCGCCACCGCGGAGCTCGAAATCCCGCGGGCGCCGCGGTAGCCAAGCCAGGATTGTCTCGCGGTGTCGCGGCGCGACGCCCGACCCGCGCGGTGCGCGTTAGGATAAGGCGGAGCCCCCAAAGGTAACTTGGTAGACATGAATCAGTCGCGCTTGGTGATGGGGCTGATCTTCGTGGGCGCCTCCGCAGGTCTCATCGGTTGTGGAGGCAGCGACGCTGGAAACGCGACCGGCACCGAGGACGCAGGCACGGGGGGCCGAACCGGGAGCGGCGGCTCGATCGGCTCCGGAGGCGCGGGCCCGACCGGGACAGGCGGCGCTGGCACAGTCGGCAGCGGCGGGGCCAGCTTCGGGACCGGGGGCGAAACACCGACGGGCACAGGCGGCCAGGCGGCGACCGGTGGCGGCGCTCCAACCGGGGGATCGACGATCGGAACGGGCGGCGGTGGCCCGGGCGGGGGCGGTGGCTTGGCGGGCGGCGGCCCCGCCGGGGGTCATGCGGGAACCATTGGTGCCCCGGGCAGCGGTGGGGCAGCCGGTGCAACCGCGGGCGCCGTCCCGCTCGACCCTGCGGCACTCGCGAAATGCACCGGGACCAGCCCCGTGCTGTGCACGATCCCGGTTCCGAACGACGGCAACTACAACGTCACCGTGGAGCTGGGCAGCGCGACCGCGGCGTCCATGTCGCGTGTGCAGGCGGAGACCTACCGCATCGTCATCCCCGAGATGTCACTGCCCGCCGGAAGCTATTCTCAGCAGACCTTCAGCGTCAACGTACGCATGGAAGACCACGATGGCTATTCCGCGGTGGGCAAGGTTCTGAACCTGCGCATCGACGGCGCGGCTCCGGCGCTGCACGGTGTGGGCTTTGCGGCCGCGCCCAACATCCCCACGATCTTCGTGGCGGGAGATTCCACCGTGTGCGACTGGGATCCGATCTACACCGCCGCGAATGCCAACACCGCGGGCCCGCTCGAGCGCGGCTGGGCGCAGGAGCTTTCGCAATTCTTCAAGGCCGGGATCGCGGTGGCGAACTACGCCGACTCGGGAGAGACCGCCTCCAGTTTCTACGGCGGCTTCTGGGGCCCGGCCAAGGCGCTGTTGCGGGCGGGCGACTATGTGTTCGTCCAGTTCGGTCACAACGACCAAAAAGGGAACACCTCCGCCTTCTCGTCGAACATGATGAGGTACATCACCGACGCGCGTAATGCGAAAGCAACGCCGGTCCTGATCACGCCGCCGGGACGAAAAGGCGCGTCGACCGCCAACCCCGGATTTGCCGGACTTGATCAACAGACCCGGGATCTGGCCATGTCCCAGAACGTGGCGCTGGTGGACCTGACCAATCTGTCCCTCGCCTACTACAAGACCCTTCCCGACAAGAGCGTCGCCTTCGGAAATCCATCGGAGGGCACGCACTTCAGCGAGACCGGTGCCACGGGACTATCGAACGAGGTGGTGACCTCGCTGAAGGCCGGGACTCTGCCGTTGAAGGATTTCATCAAGTAGGCCGGGTTGAGCGCCGCGCGGGGCCCTTGGAGGCCGCGCGCCGTTGGGAGTAGATTTTCTGGTGGTGTCTGTTGCTCGTCGGTGGCCCCACGAGATTCATGTGCGCCTCTTCGCTGTTCCTCGCCTTGACGATCGGGGGGCCGCCGGCGCCACGTGCGCAAGCGCAGGCTCAGGCGCCGTCCGCAGCACCCGCGCCGACGCCCGCCGTTTCGGAAGCGGCGCTCAGGGCGGTGATCGAAGAGCGATGGCGCGGCGATCGGACGGGCGCTTGTGTCGCCGCCGCGCTGATTGACCAAACGGTGTCGCGGGCATTCGTTTGCGCTGATCCCGCCCGCGCGCGTCCCCTCGATAGTCAAACCACCTTCGAAATTGGTTCGGTGACCAAGACGATGACGGCTTTCCTGTTGGCCGATCTCATCGATCAAGGAAAGCTCTCGCTGGAAGACACCCTGGCCCAGCATCTGCCCAAGGCAACAAAAGTACCCACGTTCGGGGACTCGCCGATCCGCCTGAAACATTTGGTGACTCACACCTCGGGCCTGCCGCCCTTGCCTGGTCGCATGGCCGTGCCNNGCGCCCGGATCTCGTTGGGCCTATTCCAATTTCGCGGTGATGCTCCTGTCGTACGTCGTCTCGCACACCGCGGGGCGGGACATCGAATCGCTGCTCGCCGACCGATTGTTTGGGCCGTTGGGAATGGCGCAGGCGCACGTGACGAAAAAACCAAAGGGCACACGCGCGGCACAAGGGCATCTGCCGACCGGCCTCGAGACCAGCGCGTGGGACATTCCCGCGAACCTGGCCGGCGTCGGCGGCGTGCGGGCCTCGCTGGACGACATGATTCGTTACGCGCGGGCCGAACTGGGTCGCGTCGATGGCGGCCCGACGAAGAAGACCGTCGCTCGCGTCAGCGCGCTGATGGCGAAGACCCAACAACCCGTGGATCTGGGTGGTGGGAGCAAACCCGTTGGTCCGCGGATGGGCATGGGCTGGGTGCTCGCGCCGGTGGGTGATGGCGTGGTGGCGATCCATGAAGGCGGCACCGGCGGGTTTTCGTCGTATATCGCCGTCGAGAAGGGCGATGGCCCGAGCGGCGGACGCGCCGTGGTGATTCTGTGCGATACGGCCGTGCACAGCATCGGCGGCTTGAGCGATCTCGGCCTTCATTTGCTGCATCCGACCCATCCGTTGAGCAAGCCGCGAAAACCGGCTGTCCCCACCGCCGCGTTGCTGGACTCATTGACCGGAGACTATCGGCTGGCGAACGGTCTGGGCATGAAGGTGACCACTCAGGCGGGTGCTTTGTTCGTTCAGGCCGAGGGTCAAAGCAAAATTGAAATGTCCTTCGACAGCCAGGGCGATTTCTATCCGCGCACCTTCGACGCGGCGCTGACCCCCATCGCGGCGGCTGGCGGCGGCCGCACGTTCAGCTGGAGTCAGGGCAGCGGCCACGAGGTGGCCAAGCGGGTCTCGCCGGCGCCAAGGCCCCAAGAGTGGGACGCCGGTGTCACGGGCGCGACCAGCGCGACCGGCACGCCACCCGCGAGCGGAGGACCGCCAGTCGCCGACTACGTGGGCGCGTACGAGCTTTTCCCTGGTTTCGTCTTGACGGTGACGGGCGAGGCCGGGCGCCTGACAGTTCAAGGTACGCACCAGCCGCGCGTCCCGGCCGAAGCTGCCGGCAAGGATGTATTCGTTGTCGAGTCCGTCGGCGCCGAGCTGACCTTCGAACGAGGCGCGAGCGGAGAAGTCGACGCGGTGACCCTGCGTCAAGCCGGAAAAATCCTGCGGGGCCCGAGGAAGAAGTAGTCCCGCCGACGGGCCCGCCCAGATAGTGGGCTGATCGTGGGATGATCGTGCGCGGCGAGCGTTGACATCGGGCCTTTACCCTGGCATAGCAACTCCTCTTGTCGGCGGGGCGTGGCGCAGCCTGGTAGCGCGTTCGGTTCGGGACCGAAAGGTCGGAGGTTCAAATCCTCTCGCCCCGACAACTCTAAGTCCGCGTAGGGCCTTTCCAACGGCTCCGCGGCGCGTGGCCGGTGGGTGGGCGATCTGGGGGTTGGGTAGTAACCGGGTATTAAATGGAGCCGCGAGGCGCGCTTCATCGCGCGTGACGGCGAGTAGCGGCGACTCCTTGGCGCCACTCGCCGCGACCTGGCTCTCGGTGCCGGCGTCCTCCGCAGGGGCGGGCCCGAAGCTGAGCCGCTCGATCTCCTTCTTGAGGTAGCCCGGCGACAAGTGCCCGTAGACCTCGGTCGTGAGCCGAGGATCCTGGTGGCGCATGATCCGAGGCCGGCACGGTCAAGAACGGGTCGCCGAGCGTGAGCATACGGCGGAGCAACAGCGGGACGAATGGCGGTGCATGTCAGAACGCCATCGGCGCGAGCGA
>PMNO01000518.1 GCA_003161835.1 Myxococcales bacterium
TTCGAGATGGCTCCGGTCGGTATCCTGCGGGCCGAGTTGGACGGAACGCTCACGCTCACCAACCCGGCGCTACAGAGGATGCTGGGATTCAGCAGCGGCGAGCTGGGGGCCATGACCACCAGTGACATCCTTCACCCAGAGGATCGCGATGCCCTTCTGGGCTCTCTGGCCGCCATGGTCGCCGCCGGGAGCCGCACGCCCTTCACGGTGCAAGGACGCTTGCTGAACAAGAGCGGAGCGACGATTCACATCAATCTTTCGGCGTCGGTGGCGCTGGGTAGCGGGGGCGAACCCCTGTTCACGATCGCCATAGTCAAGGACATCACGGAACGCCTGCGCCTGGAGCTGGAGCTACGGCAGGCGCAGAAGCTGGAGGCGGTGGGGCGGCTGGCCGCGGGCATCGCCCACGAAATCAACACGCCTCTTCAGTTCATCGGCGACAACACGGCGTTCGTGCACTCCGCCTTTTCGGACCTGATGACGCTGTGTGGAGTGTACATGCGGATCGTGCAACCCTTGAAGTGCACCCTCGAGCCGGAACAGCGCGCCGAGGTAGAGCAGGCAGAGCAGACCGCTGATGTCGACTACCTGAGCGCGAACGTGGTCCCTGCTTTTTCGGCCACCCTTGCCGGCGTGGCTCGGGTGTCGGGAATCGTCAAGGCGATGAAAGCGTTCGCCCATCCCGGCCAGATCGAAAAGATCCACTCCGATCTGAACGCCGCCATTGACAGCACCCTGATCGTGGTCGCCCACGAGTTGAAGTACGTGGCCACCGTGCATACCGAGTTTGGTGTCCTGCCTCTCGTCCCGTGCTTCGTCAGCGACCTGAACCAGGTCTTCTTGAACCTGCTCATGAATGCCGCCCATGCCATCAGTGACGTCGTGGGCGGGTCGGGCGACAAAGGAACAATCTCCGTGGCGACCTATACCGAATCGGACGCGGTGGTCATCGCGATCTCCGACACCGGCACCGGGATCCCCCCGGCAGTACAGCCGCGCATCTTCGACCCCTTCTTCACCACCAAAGAAGTGGGACGGGGCAGCGGACAGGGCCTCGCCATCTCGCGGGCCGTGGTGCAACAGCACGGTGGCAGCCTGACCTTCGAGACCGAGGCGGGAAAAGGCACCACCTTCTTCGTCCGGTTGCCCACCATCTGAGCTGTCGCCACGGGCGTCTCACGGGTGACCAGGCGGTAGCATTCCTCCCATCGTCCCGCTCGGGGCAGCCAAGGTCCTGTCCTCGGTCGCCACCGTGTCCAGCGAAACCACGACCTTCTGAGCTCCGACCTTGACGTTGTTCGCCTGCCCGTAGACGTCGCCCTTCAGCCGCGTCATCGCGTCCGCGTCNNGGGAAATCCTCGGCGGTGAGCTTCTGGACCGCCAGCATCGATCCGGGGCCGGGGGGGCCTCCTGCCCTGCGCGCCGCGAGAAACATGACGTCTCCTCGCGCGACCTTTGCCCGGTTTGCCGCGGGCAGCACGATGGTGCCGCTGATGGTGTCTTTTTCGTCCGGGACCTGGGGAGCCGGCTCGGGCTCGGCCTGTGCATTTTGTGAATGAGCTGCGAGCGCGCCTTCCAGCGCCTGCTGCTGCGCGGGCGTCGGGGGCGGTATGTCATTCGAGGCCGGCCTCGACGCCGCGAGAGGATTCGCTCTGTCAGCCGCCGCGGCGGCGAGGGCCGGCTGCGGAGGCAGTCCTGCGGCCCTTCCCGCGGAGCTGTCCTTCGAGCATCCTGCTCCCGACAACGGCAAGAGCGCGACGGCAATTGAGACGGCAAGCCAGGCGGCAAGCGTGCTTGAATCGATGATCACCCTTCGCATGGCAAGAACCCTCCTGAGTTGTGTGTTGCGTATTGATTCGACGTGCCATTTGGCATCACAAGGAGCCCGTCAGGCTGACTCCAACGATCGTGCCCGTGGCCGGAATCGTCGTGGGCTCGCCGCGCACCAAAAAAGGAACCCGCAGCAGCGACCAAGCGCGCAAGCGCAGCGACGACAGAATCTGCCCATCCAGATGCGCGTAGGCCCCGATCTCGTGAATGTTTGCCGCCGTCTGGGGAACCGTGAATTCGGTCGCGCTGGCGGACGCTCGAACGAGGACGTGGACGCCGTCGCCGAGGTTCCCGGCCACCTGACCGTAGAGCAATCGAGCTCGCATCCAGCCTTCCTCGACCTCCGCCCCCGCGGCGATCCCACCGCGATCCCCGAGGAGCCTCGGCAGCCGCAGCTCGGCCGCGCCATGGGTCTCATGACGGCCGCTGTCCTTTTCCCGATGAACACCGCCGAAGCCGGCAAAGCCCAACCAGGAGAATGGATCCCAGTGCGCGTCCATCGTGGCGTGCAGGCCTCCGCCCAAGGTTGGGGCCTCCGCGCGCAGGGTGGCATTGTCCGGCAGACCAGCGCCGAAGTACCGGATATGCAGGCCTGCGCCCAGTGACAACGTCGCGCGCGCGCCGACGTCCAGGTANNGCCGGCGCCGCTGGCGTCCCAGACCCCGACGCGAGCCTCCTGGCGGGCGAGCCGGAACACCGACCTGGTGCTTCCCGTCTGGACGAGCGCGCCATACGCGCCGCCGGCCAGTGCGCCCGAGGGATAGACGGTCATTGCCGCGGGGATGAGGCCGGCGTAAACACCGGCCTCCGCGCTCTCGGAGTCGTTCTGGCGACCCACTTGGATCCCATCCAGAAGCGTCAGCCCCGGCGTATGCCACGGCCAGACGCGTCCCACGGCAAAGACGGTGCTGGCCTCGCGACGGCGTTTCGATATCTCCGCCTCCCACAGATAAAACTGCGCCCCTTGCCCGGGCCGAAAGCGATTTGCCGCGCTGGGCGTCCCCCAGTGCACCGCCGAAAAGGTCGCGTCGACGCGAATCCCGGGCGCGCCCACGTCGAACACCTGGATTGCGCCGTCGATCCGCTCTTCCGAGTAGGCGCCGTTTGGATCGGATTGCGTGCGCCAGATCGTGATGCTTGGGGTCACGGTGGCGCGGGACCGGCCCCCGAACCCCCTGACGCCGTGGAACTCCACCTTCGCGATCGATGAGGCGGCGATCTGGGCCGCACGGGTCCGCAAGGACTCCTCCGCGACCACCGGCGGCAAGGCGGTTGGCTCTCGTGTCTCCGAAGACACCTGTGAGGCCTGCTTCCGGCTGGCGGCGCCGCCATTCAGTCGGAAAGTGTCTCCGGGGCGCAATCGACCGCCGACGCAGGTGGCCTGGTGATCCGCCAGAGTCTCGACGGTACACGACCCAATGGCGCGACCGGCGCGTGAAAGCTGCAGAGATTGCTTCGCCGAGAGGCCGTCGCGAGCGCCCCGATCCAGATAGGCCCGCTTGTCGGTCACGAATTGTACGCGCCCGCCTGACCCGCCGTTGGCGCTCGCCAACCCTGGTTTCGCCGGCATCGTCGACACCTGCGTCTTGCGCGCGTCCTTCCGTGCGCGCCCGCGGCGTCCCATCGCTCGCGCATCCCCCGCAAGGGCCGCGCAACAGACCAACACGNNCCGCCCCCCCGCCCTCGCGCGCCGCGACGGGCGTGCGCTATTGGCCGGTGAGCTTGTGACATGCGTAGCACTTCGGATCGCTGCATGCGTACCCCATGACATTTGTGTGCTGGGTGTCGCTCCGAGGGCAGCTGTGTGCGTGACAGCTCGAGCATGTGAACGTCCCGGTGGCGCAGACCCCGGTGAAGGATCCGGACGGCAGGCTCGTGTGACAGCCCAGGCAGCGGATTCCGTGGTGAGCTCCGGACGCGATCTTGAAGCAGGCGCCGTGTTGGTCGAGGCGCGCCGGCCAGAAGCGCGATGTGCCGTGACACGTCTGACACTCAGGGCTGAAACCAGCCGCGGCATGATCGATTGAGGTCGCCTTGGTTCGGTCGAAGTCCGCTTGGTGGCACGCCACGCAACGAACCGCGGCGCGGCCGAAGCTCTTGTCGCGCATGTTCCCGTGGCATTGCTGGCAGGGAATCAGGCCATGCTTGCCGGTCAGCGGAAAGTTCGTTCGCCGGTGCGCGTCTGCCTGAAAGAGGGGCGTCCAGCTCTTGTCGTCGTGGCAACCTTCACAGCTGACGCCGAATTCCCCGCCGTGGCGATCGCGGTGGCATCCGGCGCAGGTGTCAGCNNGCGCCGCGCAACGGAAACCCGGTGGGATCGTGGTTGAAGCGCACCTTCTCCCAGCCGATGACGCGCTGGCAGGCCTCGCAGTGGGTAGCCTCCCCGGCTTTCCCGGCCGCGGAGCCCGCCCTGATGACGGCCCCGGGGACCTTCATTTGCTTCGGCGCTTCCGAACGTCTCGCCGCTTCGCTTTCGTCACCGCCGCGAGCGCGAGAAGCGAAGAGGGCAACGCTGGCGACGAGCAGCAGCGCGCCTGACACACCCTTGGTTCGCATCGCGCGCGTCACGGTTCGAACCCCCGGAACTCGCCGTGGTGGAAATCAACATGGCAGTCCTCGCATGCGCGCGGCAGCGGCCGGTAGCGCACGGTCGTGACCTCACGTGCGATCGTGACCTTCGGGTGGCACCCCGCACAGGCCACCTTCGCGTGCTTTCCATCGAGAGGGTAGCTGCTGAAGTGCGGATCGTTGTGGTCGAAGATGCTCTTCTTGAACGCCGCGGTCGTGTGGCAAGCGTCGCAGTCGCGGGTCTTCGGGCGGTTTCGGGCTGCCCCGGTGCCATTCGAGGCCGCCGGCAGGAATTGGCCCTGATGGAAGTCGGCGTGACAGCTTCCGCAGGCCACGTCGAGCGGCTTGTAGCGAACCATCGTCGCGAAACCGGACCCCGCGCGGACCCGCTCGCCCTTGTGGCAAGCGGCGCAAGCTGCGCGCGCGTGCTTGCCGGTCAGCGGAAAGCGACTGTCCTTGTCGTGGTCGAACGTCAGGTCTTTGAACGAGGTGGTTTCGTGGCACGTGGCGCAGGTGTCCTTGTTGCCTTCGTCCTTGCCGCCTTCGTCCTTGCCGCCTTCCGCAAACTGTCCCCGGTGAACGTCCTCGTGGCACCCGAGGCACGCGTCCGGGGTCTTCTTGGGATGCAGCAGCGCCAGGCTGAACACCTCGGGACGCTTGCGCGCGCGCAACATCTTGCGAACCGCGGCCGTGATCTGAGCCGCCAACCTGTCATCGATGGGATGGCACCCGCGGCAGGCGGTCGCGACATGCGCGCCCTGCAGCGGGAACTTGGTCAACTGGTGTTGTTCCAGCTCGAAACGCGGCGGCGTGAACGAGTTGACGGTATGACAAAGGTCGCACGCGGCGACCTTTGCGGGTGGCTTCGGACGAATCTGACCGAGGTGCGCGTCCTCGTGGCAATCGCTGCAGGCCGCGAACGCCAGCCCCTTGAATTTGGCCGCCACCCCCGGGAAAGGACCATGGCAGCTGCGACAGGCCACGCCGACATGCCCGCCGCGCAGCGGGAAGCGCGTCTTGTCGTGGAAGGTGACGTCCTGACCCTTACTCGTCTTGATGATCTTCCAGCCGACCTCGGAATGACAGCTGGCGCATGCGGGGCCAAGGCTGCCCTTGTGTGGATCTTCGTGGCAGCTCTCGCAGGTCTTGAACTCGATCGGCTTCATCTGCATGAATGTCGCCGCTCGGGGCTTCGGAAAGGCGTTCGCGACCATGTGCTCGTCGTTCGCGTTCGGGTGACACTTGGCGCACGGGACGTCCTTGTGTTTGCCGGCCAGGGGAAACGCCGCGGTCTGGTGATTGAAAGACGCGGGTGGCTTCCAGGCGGTCTCGTTGTGACACTTCTGGCAGTCGCGGATGAGCTGGCCGCGGTGCTCGTCGAAATGACAGGAATCGCATCTCTGTCCCAGGCCCAGGAACGTCGTNNCGGCGTTGATGACAATCGTCGCACTTGACCTTTGCGTGCCCACCCTTGAGCGGCCAGCCCGTGCGCTGGTGGTCGAACTTGTCGCGTCCGCCCTCCCATTCCACCATCGAGAAATCGAGCCCCCGATGGTCGGGGTGGCAGGCCTGGCACTCTTGACGTTTGGCCGCGGGAAGCCGGCCGTGGTAGCCGGCGCCCTTCGCAACGCGCCCGGCAAGCTCCGTGTGGCAATCGAGGCACAGCTTCGCCGACAGTCCCTTTTGTTCCTCGTGACACTTCGAGCACTTGTCGAGGCCCTCCAGCGACGCGTGCGGCTGTGCCAGCGGACCGGGGGAAAAGAACTGCGCGCCCGCGATCCGGGGCATCGTCAGGGCCACGATCACGAGAGCCACGCGAACGCCATGGCTCATGACCACAGCCAGCGAAAGCCGACCCGTACGCTCACCCACACGTGCATGCCGATCAAGGCGAGCAGCACGATGGCCAGCACGACGTGCAACGATCGCCACGCCGACATCAGCCGCTTGAACGGTCGGTGAAACTGCATCTTGGTCCGGAGCCGTCGGAACTCCTGGACGTCGGCGCGAAACTGCCGGTACACCACTTTTTCGAGGAACAGGCGCCGCGCGTGCCTGAGGCCGCGACCGACGCGCAGGGCCTCGCCCGGCATCTTCAGGAAGAGCGCCGGCAGCGAGCGGGGCAGTTGCGGCCCGCCGCTCGCCAGCGCGAGGACGTGATGGAGCGGCCGATCGCGCTCCTGGGCAAACTGAATCCAGTCGGGAGAAAGCGCCGCCACGAGCCGGGTCAAAGCCTCGCCGAGGCGGCTGGCCTCCCTGGCATCATCCGGGTCGAGGCGAAACCAACCGTAGAAGTAGCGGCCCACGAGGCCCGTGGCAACGACCACGACCACCGACACATACGTGCTGGTGGCCAACTGATTGCCCCACTGAAACGCGGTGTGGAACAGGATGATGATGGGGCTCATGATCCCGACGAACACGTGAAACCTGAGCCAGGGGACGATCGAGCCCTTGCCCTTGAACATCTTGAGGCGCTTGCGCAAGGGGTAGATGAAGTTCAGCAGCATGAAGATCGTCGCCAAGATGCCGACGCCATGGCCCCACGGCCCGGACGGCTTCAAGAACCGGTGATCGGGCGACTTGTAGCGAAGGTTGCGCGGAAGCAAGTAGTACTTGATTCCCACGTAGGTGAGCCCCGCCACGACCAGCAAGCCGACGAGGAAGAAGGCCGCCGTCGCGATCCGCCCGCCGCGATTCATCCGCGCCTTCTGGGTCAGCGCGGGGTTCGCCATGGCCTTGTCGCCATGGTGTTTGCGAATGGANNGCGACGACGTCGGTCGACATGTGCGCCTGGACCCGGCCGCTCTTGATGTGAGCGTCGATCTTCTGCTTGTTGAGCGGCCGACAGCGCGCGAATTCGGGCCGGCGGTACGAGATCGCGATACGGGCGTCGCTCTCGTCCGCGAGCTGTATCGCCGCCTCCAATGCGGAGTCGCCGCCGCCGACCACGAGGACGCGCTTGCCCGCGTACTGCCGCGGATCGATCAACCGATACGCGACCTTTTCCAGCTCCTCCCCGGGAGCGCCGATCTTGCGGGGCGTTCCTCGGCGCCCGATCGCGAGTACGACACGCTTGGCGGAAAGGACGCCCCGGTCGGTCGTGACGATGAAGTTGTCCCGGGCGCCATCGATCCCCGTCAGCTTGGTCTTCTCGTGGACCTTGACCCCCGCCTTGGACATCACGTCTTGAAACGACCCAACCAGATCCTCCTTTCGGATCAGCGACCGTCCGAACTTTCCGTAGTACGGAAGGTCGACGGTCTCGGTCATCACCAGCTTCTGGCGGGGATAGTGCGCCACGGTGCCGCCCACCGTGTCTTGCTCCAAGAGCGAATAGGATAGCCCCGCCGCGCGGCACCCCACCGCGGTGGCGATCCCGGCCGGCCCCGCGCCGACGATCACGACATCGACGTTCTTGTCCCCGGCGGAGCGGTCGTCGATCGTCGCCTTCAAGCGAGCCGCGACCTGCAGCCCCTGGATGAGCGCGTTCTTGATGAGGCCCATGCCCGCCAGCTCGCCGACGATGTGGACACCCGCGCGGCTGGTCTCGAAAAACTCGTCGACCTCGGGAAGCTCCACGCCTCGCTCGGAGGACCCGAAGACCAGCTTGATGGCGTCGACCGGGCACTCGGCCGCGCATTTGCCGTGTCCAATGCACTTCGACGCGTTCAGGAGGGTGGCCACCCCGTTGACCAGCCCCAGAATCTTCCCCTCGGGGCACGCGCTGATACACGAGCCACTGCCGATGCACACGTCGGGATCGATGACCGGGTGCAGGGACGTGGGAATATTGAGCTCGAGCCGAACCGCTTCCTCGAGCTTGTGTTTGGCGCGCCTGTCCTCGAGCGACCGTCTCAGGCGGAACGCGAGGTACAAGAGGCCGCCAAGGATGCAGGTTCCGACCAGCAGGTGGTCGTACGTCGGTGCCAGAAGCCTCATCGTCTCACTGAACGTGCACCGCTGCTGCGACCGGCCGGGCTCGAATGACGGGGGACCGGCCGCACTCCATCAATCGTTGCAGTTGGTCCCTCGGTTGCTGTGGCAGGCCGTACACGAGCTCTTGGTGTAGTCCGTCGCGACCGTGTGGCACTGCGCGCAGGTCGCCCCCTGGTGTCCGCGCAGGGTGTTGCCGTTGTAGCAGTTGTTGTTGTGCACGAACTTGTTCCAGGTCGTGAAGTCGGTGTGGCAGGTGTTGCAGGCCGCGGCGGACACCTTCTGCGCGACGTGATTGAAGGGGGTGGTGCCCGCCGTGAATTCGGCCATGTGGCACGTCTCGCACGTCGCCTTGGTGCCGCCCACAGCCGTGTGTTGCATCGGTGTCTGCGGTCCCCAGGCGGTGAACGACGTGTGGCAGCTGGCGCAGGCGGTGGGGAATTTGTTGGCGACGTGCATGGACGCGGGGCTCGTGGTCGCCTTGGACAGATTGCCGGTGTGGCAGGTCTCGCACTTGGAGGCGGTACCACCGACAGTCATGTGGTCCATCGTTGTCCCAGGCCCCCAGGCCGTGAAGGACTTGTGGCAGCTCTCGCAGGTCGCAGGGAACATGTTGGCGACATGCATGGATGCGGGGCTCGTGGTCGCCATCGCCAAGGCGGCCTGGTGACACCCCACGCAATTGGGTGGCTTGGGGAGCATGGAGTGGTCGAATGCCGCCATTCCGTTGGAGTGGCAGCGATAGCAGGATGGCGAATCGTACTTGTAGCCGACCACGTTGGCGTGCTTCGGCGTCGTGACAGCGTCAGCGTGGTCATGACAGCTGATGCACGTGAATTGACTCTTGTCACCGGGAGTGGTGTGGCAATCCGTGCACTGCGTGGTCGCGTGCTTTGTTCCGGTATCGATGGGGAAAAACATGGCGTGATCGGGCCGCGACACGGTGCCGGCAATCCCCTGCGGATGGCAGGACAGACACGACGGCGAGTCATACTTGTAGTTCGCGACCCCCGCGTGACCGGTATCGGTCACGGCCTGGGCATGATCGTGACAGCTGATGCAGGTGAACTGCTTCTTGTCCGCCGGATTCGTATGGCAGTCCGTGCACTGGCTGGCGCCGTGGACGCTCGTCACGTCAATCGGGAAGTACTGGGCGTGGTCGACGCGGGCGATCGAGCCCGCCAGGCCTTGAGGGTGACAGCTCAGGCAGGACGCGGACTCGTACTTGTAGGCGGCAATACCCGCGTGCGCCGGGTCCGTCGCCGGCTGAAGGTGGCAACCAGAACTCAGGCAGGTGAATTGCTTGAAGGTCGCGAAGCCCCCGTGGCAGCTGTTGCAGTCGGCGGTNNGGCGCCCCCACTCTTGCTGCTCCCGCCGGAGCCACCGGCCTGGGACGGCATCAGGAAATTGCAGCCCAGGCTTCCGGCCACAGCTAAGACCAGCAGCAGTTCGGACACGTCTGACATGGAACGCCCTCCTGCCCTGGTCCAGTGGTTGAGCCCGCAGATCCGCATCTGGGCGATCAGTGCCAAGCTCTTCCCGGGATCAGGCATCGGGGATCGTTTTTTTCCAGGTGCACCTGCGCCGAGCCAATTTCAGGTGGGGAAAAGTCCCGGCGATTGGGCCTCCGGGATGGTCTTCCTCGTCACCGAATGTGGCCCGGCATCCGTGCCTGGGCGCGCGCGCCGGCCGGGCCGGTCGCTACGACTTGGTCGCCGGCTCAGCGCGGGTTGCGCACCCAGCTGAATACGGCGGGGGTCGCGGGATCCACCTTCAGGCGCAGCCACTCGGTCAAGGGCGTCGTCGTCGACCCCTGGACGATCACGCGGGTCAGATTCGGCACGGCTCCCGCCACCCCGTACAGGACATCGCCAGCCGCCAACGGATTGTCGACCTTGAAGACGTGCGAGTCACCATTGACCAGCAAGACTGGCTTGGCAAACGCGCGCGTCAGGTCAGCGAGGCGGCGCACCGTCGCGGTGAAACCGTTGTATTGCCCCGCAGTGAAGATGGCCGGATCCCACATGTCCGCCTGGATGAACAAAGCCACGGCCTTGGAGCCCTGACGGGTCGCCAGATCGAAGGTGCGCTCCAACCAATCCAGGTTCGCCGCGTCGCGAGCGGTCTCCTCGGCGATGCGGCGCGCCGGATCGTCCACCTTGGTGCCGGTGGTGTCGTCCGTGTACCAAGGGAGCAAGCTGTTGTTGCTGCCTATGATGTGTAGCGCCGAGAACGTCACCTGCGCTTCCGACCAGAGGGTGTTTTCGACGAACGTCCCGAAGGCCGGGATATCGGACTGCGTGAGCACGTCCTTCTTCACCCCGCCCAGCGTCCGCCCCGCGATGGGGAAGAACAGCTTGCGGATGGCGTCTAGCCGCTCCACCGGGTCGTAGGCCCCGTTGTTGGCGCGGTGGCAATCCGTCCATTCGTTGTCGCCGGGGGTGTAGACCAGCGGGTCAGTGAACGTGGCGAACGCCGCCGAGATCTGCGCGAAGTAGGAATCGTCGCAGCGGGTGCTGCCGCTCTTGATGTCACCCACGTGGACCACCCGGCTGATGCCGGCGGCGCCGTTGATGGCGCCGATCAAGTTGGGCAGGTCCGCGAGCTGCGCGGCGCCGTACGGCGTGTCGCCGATGACCGCGACGTCCACGGTTGCGGCCGTGGTGTCGACCCAGCTCGGATCGTACATCGCCAGCAGCTGTCCGCCCTCCACCGTCTCCGCGTCGGTGGCGTAGTGTGCCTGCACGTCGAGGAGGTACCAACCCGGGCCGAGGATTCCCGCCATGTCGATGACACCCGAGGATTCCTCGTCCTGGGTNNTTGTCGAACATCTTCTGACCTTCCGTACCGTCGAGCAGCATGTCCAACGTGCCGCCCAACGCGGGGTTGTTGATGTCGGTGAAATGCAACCGCCACAGACGGCTGGGGGCCGTGAACGCGTTCGTGGTCACGAAGTAGAAGTCGCTCGGATTGCGCGGATCCCACGCTCCGTCCTCGGGCCGATTGAACAAGGTCACGAGGGCGGTGTTGCTCGCGGTCTCCAGTGCGCCGCCGGTGGTGTTCTCGACGTTGCCCATGTCAACCAGCGTGAAGGCCGTGCCCGACGCGATGCCGGTCGCCGAGGGCTCCGTCGGCACGCCGTCGACCTTGACGCCAAACAAGGTTCCATTGGTCAAGCCGGCCTTCTCCACCGGGCTGCCGGCCGCGGTCTTGGTGCCGAGGTAGAAGTACACCTCGCCCGGGGTGCTGTCGTCGGTGAGGCCCACCAGCGTCTTGGCGCCCGTGCCCGGATTCGCGACGACATTCTCGAAGCTCATCTTGCCCAGGCGGGGCAACTCATAGCTCACGCCATCCATGCCGTGCGCGAGAGCGCGACCCTCGTTGCCACTTTCCTCGCCGTCGAAGAAGAGACGGCCGTTGAACCCGAGGCCGCTGCCCGCATCATAGAGGGCCGTGGTGGCGGGCAGATCGGCCGAACAGAAGCGGCTGAACGCCACGCCCGTCGTCGGAGCGCTGTAGCTCGAGGACGCGGGGTTCCACAAGGCGACGCTCTTCATCAGATCTTCCCCCGACAAGACGGTCAGATCGGACTTGCGGACCTTCCATTTCGAGACGAAGGCGCCCTTGGCGCCGTGCGCGCGCACCACCCCGACCGTGTTGGTGAGCTCGTGGTTCATNNACCACGCCGGACGCCGCGGGCAGCAAGTACGGAGCCGTCCCAGGTTCGAAGTCCACGGCCACCGAGACGCGGCCGTTGCGAATCAGCTTCAACGAAACTTTGACGACGTCGATCGGGTCTACCCGCACGGGGACGGGCGCCTCCGACACGAACAGGGCGTCGCCGGCCGGAGAGGGCAACTTCGCGCAAGCGACTGAAAATGCCTGGCCGTCCACGGTGACCCGCCCCACGGGCAGGCGGTCGATCCGAAACGTGGTCGATACCCCCGGGGTCAGGTCGAACAGGCGGGTGGTGCTGCGCGTGCCGTCGATGCTGACGCGCAAGCAAGCCGCGTCGTCGGGGGCGCTCGTCAGGGACAGGTCGATCGCCCCGACCGGGTCGTCGCCTGCTGTGCTGCCGTCGGGTTTGGCGTTGCCACAGCCAACGATTGCGGTCGCTGCGGCAACCACCGTCGCGAGCGTCCCGAGTCTTGCTACTGTCGTTCGACGAAGCATCCGTGTCATGTGCATGAGGTCCTCCCCGTTTGTGCCGGGCCCCACTGGGGCGTCCGAAGCACGCCTCTTATAGGAGGGGCCGTGTGGCACACTGGTGACGACTCGACGAGATCTNNATGACGGCGACGACGCGCGCCTGGATCTTCGCCTGGACGGCCCCGTGACCGAACCGCTTGGCGATCGCCGCCTCCGCGGCGTCCGTCGCGGCGCCCAACCGCGCGGCGTCGCGGGCCTCGATCTCGTTCCGCAGCGGCGTGCCCTCGCAGTACGCGAGCGCGGCGACTCTGGCGGAGGCCGCTCGGCTCTGCATCGCCACCGTCGCGATCTGGGGCGGTGCGCGGAAGCCGGCGTCGGCGAGGTCGCGCNNAAGATCGCCTCCAGCGCGGTGGTCACGGTGTCCGCGAATTCGTTTTCCGCGAGCCGATCCCACACGTTGAAGAGCAAGACGCCCTCCGGCCTGAGCACGCGCCGCGCCTCGGCGAGCGCCTTGACCTTGTCGGGGAAGAACATGACCCCGAACTGGCAGACGACGGCATCGAACGTTCCGTCCGCGAACGGCAGCTGCGTGGCATCCGCCTGACGCCACTCGACGGGGCGCTTCGTCCCGACGGCGGCGGCCCGATCGAGCATGGCCTGGTTCAGATCCGTGGCCACGATCGAGACGCCGGCCGGGAGCTCCGCGGCCATCGCGCGCGTGACGACGCCCGTCCCCGCGGCGGTTTCTAGGACGCGGGAGAGCGATCTCGCCTTCAGCCGATGCACCAGATCCGCGGCGTATGGCTCGAAGAGCAGGGGCACGAGATACGTGTCGTAGAGCTTCGGAATCGATCCGGCGAAGAGCTTGTCGGTGTCGGGGGTGGTCATCGTCATCGGCTCACCCGGGATCANNGATCGGTCTTGCGATCGCGCCCCTCGAACACATCTTTGGCATCCGACATCGGCTTCCACTCGGTGGCCATGTCGAGCAAGTTCGCGAAGAAATCGTTGGTGAGGGCTCCCGGCCGTTTCGTGAAGACGCCGTGTACGGACCCTCCCGCGTTGGCGCCGAGCACCCGCAAGCCGCCNNACGACGTAGTTGCGGAATCCGTCGGCGAGCGGTTCCAGCGCGGCGAAGGAAGCGACGTCGGTCTGCTCTTGCGAGGCGTCCATCCTTCCCGGCGTGAACGGCACGCTCACATTGTGGCCAGCGTCGCTTGCCGCCCGCTCGACCCCCGCGCACCCGCCGAGCACGATCAGATCGGCGAACGAGATCTTCTTGCCCCCAGACTGAGCTTGGTTGAATTCGTCCCTTATGCCCTCGAGCGTCTTCAGCACCTTGGCGAGTTGCCCAGGCTGGTTGACCTCCCAGTCCCTCAGCGGCGCCAGGCGGATCCGCGCGCCGTTCGCGCCACCGCGCTTGTCGGAACCACGGAAGGTCGACGCCGAGGCCCATGCCGTGGACACGAGCTCCGCGACCGAGAGGCCCGAAGCCAGCAGCTTCGGCTTGAGCGCGGCGATGTCCTGCGCGTCGATCAACTTGTGGTCGACGGCCGGAATCGGGTCCTGCCAGATGAACTGCTCGGCGGGAACCTCCGGTCCGAGATAGCGCGCGCGCGGGCCCATGTCTCGGTGGGTGAGCTTGAACCACGCGCGGGCNNCATGGTCGGCACGTGCTTCTTCGACGGGTCGTGCGCGTCCGGGATCGTCGCGTTGGCGCCCTTGGCGGCCCACTGGTGCGCGCCGGCGGGGCTCTTGCTCAGCTCCCATTCGTAGGCGAACAGGTTCTCGAAGAAGTGGTTGCTCCACTTCGTCGGCGTCTGGGACCAGGTGACCTCGAGGCCGCTCGTGATCGCGTCCGCGCCCTTGCCGGTGCCGAAGCTGCTCCTCCAGCCGAGGCCCTGCAGCTCGATGCTGTCCGCCTCNNAGATGAGGCCCATCTGCACGGCGCCGAGGGGATTTTCGAGAACGCGTTCACCGGAATGCCGCTTGTCCTCGAGCCAGATCCGCTCGGCGCCCCAGTACACGTCCCCGTCCGGTTCCCAGACGTCGGCGCGACCGCCACCGAAGCCGGAGGTCTGAAAGCCCATCGACTCGAGCGCGACGTTTCCCGTGAGGATGATCAGGTCGGCCCAGGAGATCTTGCGGC
>PMNO01000286.1 GCA_003161835.1 Myxococcales bacterium
GGCGAGTCGGGCACTGGCAAGGAGTTGATCGCCGCCGCCATTCATCAGCGGAGCCCGCGTTCCAAGGGGCCATTCGTCAAGCTCCATTGCGCTGCGCTGGCAGAGACCCTCCTCGAGAGTGAGCTGTTTGGCCACGAGCGCGGCTCCTTCACCGGCGCGAGTGGGCGACGCGACGGACGATTCGCGCAAGCCAATGGGGGGACGTTGTTCCTGGACGAGATCGGCGAGGTGTCGCCGGCGGTTCAGGTGAAGCTCCTGCGCTTCTTGCAGGAGCACGAATTCGAGCGGGTCGGGGGCAACGAAACAGTGCGCGTGGACGTCCGCGTGATCGCGGCGACCAACCGCGATTTGAAAGCCGCGATTGCCGAAGGGCGATTCCGCGAGGATCTGTACTACCGGTTGAACGTCATCACGTTGCCGATGCCGGCGCTGCGCGAGCGTCCGTCCGACGTTCCGTTGCTGGCGGTCCATTTTCTGAAGAAGTACGGGGCCGAGAATGGCAAGGNNGGGCGGTCGTGATGGCGACCGGGCCCCGCATCACGGCGGCGGAATTGCCCCCCCACCTCGCACCCAAGCGGGAGGGAGGGCTGTTGATTCCCGGGTCGACGCTGGATGCGATCGAACGCTACGCGATTCTCAAGACGCTGGAATCGACCGGCGGATCCACCAGCAAGGCGGCGGAGATCCTGGGTATGAGCGTGCGCAAGATTCAGTACAAGCTGCATGAGTATCAGAGCGCCCCCAAGGGCGGCGCTCCCGCGGTTGATCCGCACGCCAAGCCCGGTTCGCAGGAGTCGGGCCGGGTGTTGCTAGAATGATCCCGCGCGCGTGAGCGCGGCCCCATCGAGCGCGGCCGACCGCCACGAGGGCGGCTCCGCTGCGTTCTGGGCGTTCTGATGGATCAGCCCACCGTTCGCGCGCGTTCCAGCGCGTCGACCAGTTCGGCGAAGCTGTATGGTTTGCTGAGGTGACCCTGGAACATGCTGGGGTCGAGCCGGGCGCTCACCGCGGCGTCGACGTACCCTGACGACAGTACGACGGGAACGCGCGATCCCGTGGCGCGGATCCGGCGCAGGACCTCGGCGCCGTCGAGATCGGGCATGCTCATGTCCAGGATGATCACATCCGGGGAGGTGGCCGCCAGCAGGGCCAGCGCGCTCCGGCCGTCCTCGGCGTCGTGCACGGTATATCCGCGCAGGGCGAGCGAACGGCGCAGTTGATTGCGGACCATGGGCTCATCATCGATGACCAGGACCGTGCACGGTGCATGGGGCGGGGTCTCGACGACGCGAGCCACGTGGGTCCCCGCCGACGAGCTGGCGGGAAACAACAGCGAAAACCGGCTTCCTTTTCCTGGTTCGCTCTCCACCAGCACCGCGCCGCCATGCGCCGATACGATGCCAAGGCAGGCGGCCAAGCCCAGCCCATGTCCCTTTTCCTTGGTTGTGAAGAAGGGCTCGAACACCCGCGAGCGCGTGGCCGCGTCCATGCCGGAGCCGCTGTCCTCGATCTCCACGAGAGCCCGCTCCCCGGGCCCCACCGGCGCCCCCAGAGCGTACTTCCAGCGTGGATCGGCCTCGCGGACGCGGCGGGCACGCACCTTGATCGTTCCCACCTGGCCCCCGAGTGCATCCGACGCGTTGGTGAGCAGATTCATCAGCACCTGGGTGATGGTTGCGCGGTCACCGTCGATCACGGTGCCCGGCTCTATCAAGAACTCGACCTGCGCCTTCTTCGAGAGGGTCGCTCCCAGAAGCGCCTGCAGCTCGCGGCACAGGTTTCCCAGGTCCAAGGGCTTGGGCAGCCCGAGCTCACTCTTGCCGGCGTAGGCCAACATCTGGCGCGTGAGCTCCGCGGCGCGCCTCCCCGCGCCCGTGATGGCATCCACAAGCTCCAAATCGGAGGGATCGCTCACGCGTGACCGGAGGAGCTCGGCGTTCCCGAGCACACCGACCAGCAGATTGTTGAAATCGTGTGCGATGCCCCCGGCCAATACCCCGAGTGAGTCGAGGCGCTGGTTCTGGTCCACGAGGTGCTCCAAACGACGGCGCTCGGCTTCCAGCCGACGTGGCTGGCGCAGATCCCGTAGCCCTGCCACGCGAACCGGCTCACCGTTCAGGGTGGACGTAACGCCCACGATCTCCATCGGGATCGCTTCTCCGGTCGCGCTCATGATCACGGATTCATAGCTTCCTGGACGCTGCGTGGCGATGACCTCGCGCGCCTGCGCCTGCGCGGGTGACGCGACGAAATCCAGAGCCGGTCTTCCTATCAGGGCTTCGCGCTTGAACCCCAGCAGACGCTCGAAGGCTCCCCCCACCTCCACCACGACGCCGTCGCGGCTGAGCACCATGACATCGAAGGCCTGTTCGACCAAGTCGCGGAAGCGCGCCTCGCTCTCCTTGAGCAAGGTCGTCATGCGCTCCCGATCGGTCACGTCGCGAACGGCCGCCACCCGCACCGGACGATCGCCCAGGCGCCCTTGCTTGCTATTCAACTCGGCGCGAAATCGCGAACCGTCCTTGCGCACACCGGTGATGACGTATTCGCCCTCGATGCGGTTCGTCATGCGGTGCATGACGGTGGGGAGGTCCTCGGGCGCCACGCACATCCGCAGTGTATTGGTGCCGATGGCCTCGGCGGGCGTGTACCCGACCAGCTCGGCGAATCTGAGGTTGGCGTCGATGATGAGACCGTTCTCGTGAATCATGATTCCTTCGAACGACGCGGCCGAAAGCATGTCCATCCGCTCCCGAATGCGTGCCAGTTCCGCGCTTTCGACGGCGCGCAAGAGCGCTACCTGAAGCAGACAGGCCAGGAGATCGCGGGTGGATTCCGGGGTGGGGATCGTCGCGACCAGCGCGAGCTTGCGCTCTGCGTGGGAGATCTCGAGCCATGGCTCCTCTGTCGGCTGCGATTGCCGTATCCCCAGCGTCGCCAGCAGCGCCAAGGCACGGACCAAGGCCTGCTCCGCATCGGGCATCGCCAGGACAATCGCCAGCTCCGATATCCAACCTGATCCCTGCAAGCCCGCCTCCTCGCCCACCGACGGCGCTGCGAATGCTAGTCAAAATCCGCCCGAACGTCACGCGCGCATCAGTCGCCGCGTCACAGCGGCCGGCCGATCCTGCGTACCATCACCAACGGCCGACCCTGGGTTGGGTCGAATGCTCGTTCCATGGGCGCCAATCGAGGCGGAGCCGCAGGCGATCAGCCGATGCGCACGAAGCCCCGCCGCAGGGCGACGATCGCGGCCTCGGTGCGATCTTCCACGCCCAGCTTTGCCAGGATGGCCCGGACGTGGAGCTTCACGGTTCCGGGCGAAATGTCGAACACCGCCGCGATGGCGGCGTTGGTGCGGCCTTCCGCCAGCAGGGCCAGCACGTCCCGTTGGCGCCCCGTCAGCGGCGGCCAACGCCGTCGGTGATCCAGTTGCGCCTGAACGCCAGCCGACAGATAGCGGCGCCCCGCGTGTGTCTCGCGAATAGCCAAACTCACCTCGCGCAGGGCCGCGGTTTTTTGCAGGTAGCCGGCCGCACCGGCCGCCAACAATCGAGAAATCTCTTCGTCTCCCGCGCCCAGGCCAAAGGCGAGCAGGCGCGTCGCCGGCGTACGAACCAGAACCGCCCGTACACCCGCGGCGTCGTTGTCTCCAGCGAGCAGGGCATCGACCAGCACGACGTCGGGGCGCAGTCGTTCCATCGCAGCCAACCCGGTCTCGAGCTCACCCGCTTCGCCCAGGAATCGCAAGTCCGGGTCGCCGCCGAGCATGGCCCTCAGCCCCATTCGGGTGAGCGGTTGCCCGTCGATGATCAAGATCCCGATCCTTTTTCGGGTCTCGGGGGCGGAGCGCGGGCGGCTGAAACGCTGGAGCGACCCCCGGGGAGCGAACGGTCGCGCCGAAGTCCGAACAGAGTTCGCACCAATGCCACGCCGAGCGATGCTCATCCTTGGGTTTAGTACCATCAGTCCCTGTCGATCAGGCAGGCGATCGCCCGCGAGACGATCGCGCCGATGTCGGCGCACGATGTCGGGTGAAATCTCGTGCGCCCGCGCTCAAATGCCGGTAGTTTTTTCCTCTGCGCGAGAAGTCCCCCCCTTGTCCGGAGGCATCGACCCGATGCGAAATCGTCGCTCCCTTGTTCTGTCCGTCGGTGGCATTTGCCTGCTTGGGTTCGTCATCGGTTGCGCGTCGAGCACACCGTCGGCGGAAGGCCACCGGCCACGCAAGCATGAAAACGGAAAAGGCATAGGCGCGCCGATGCCGTCCGTGGTGGTCAGAGTCTTGGATGGCGGGCGCAAGATCGATCTCGGATCTCTTCGCGGCAAGGTCGTGCTCATCGATATCTGGGCCTCCTGGTGCGCTCCGTGCCTGGAGGAAATGCCGCTCCTCGACGACATGGCGGTCCGGCTCAAATCGAAGGGCATCGAGATCATCGCGGTGTCCGTCGACGAGAACAAGGACGATGCCCGGACGTTCCTCGGCTCGCGGGACAAATGGTCGCTGACCGTGGCCCACGATCCGAAGGGCACGGTCCCCGAGGTCCTGAATCCGCCCAAGATGCCGAGCTCGTATATCGTCGATGCCCAGGGCGTCCTGCGCTTCGTGAACGAAGGGTTCGATCGCGGCGACATCAAGAAGATCGAGAATCGTCTGACGGCGCTGGCCGCCGAAGGATCGTGAGGCGAGCCGGAGCCGCAGTTCAGTCGAATCCAGCCTCGAACGACAGTGATCCGAACAGGGCGCGGCGCTGAGAGATGTACAGGGCGTCGAGATAGCGCGTGTAGATCGCGTCCAACTGAAAGGTCAGGGCCCAGGGCGCGTGCCGGTCGGCGCTGACCAGGGCCCTCACCCCGAGGCCGCCGGTGAGAGAATACAGCGGCCCCAATTCCCGATCACCGGCTCGATAGACCGGAATTCCGGGTGGCTCGCCGGGAGCACCCGGGATCTGTTCGAAGGCCCGCCGCCAGAAGTCCACGCCCCGCTGGACGTGCGCGCGTCCGTGGGGCCACAGCACGAATCGCCGGCCGAGATCGAAGTATTGGTGCACGTCGGTGGTGGACGCCCAGAGCCCCCAGCTGTCGTGATACAGGCGCTGATCGCCGCGGAACGTGGTGCCCGCCCACCGATGCGCCAGCCGCCCGGAGAGGGCAAAGCGATCCCGCGCGGTGGGAACGTTTTCATCGACGCTGTATTGGTTCGCCGACTTGACCAATTCAACCGACGCCCCCGCGGGAATCGAGGCCGCTGTCCCCGGCGCGAACAGAGGGATGTACCGATACGGCTTGGCCAGATAGCCCCGCTCGAAGATCGCGTCGACCGACACCGACGCAATCGTCGAACGATTGACGACGAACGTCGCGCCGGTCTTGATGCTCACCTTGTTCATCGGCCGCCACAGGTTCGTCGCCTCCCGCGTGCGGCCGACCTCGTCGTGACCATAGGACCCTCCCACGAAGGGCAACAGGTTCTTGTCCAGCAGCTCGAACGACACCACGCCCCCGCCCCCCAAGGACAGGTAGTCGGGCTCCCGGGAGAAGCCACCCGCCAGGGACACGCCGGCCCCCGCCAGCTTGAAATCGGCGGTCGCCGAGCCGACGTGACGGTTCTCCACCCAGTGGCCCGATGCGGTCGACGTGATGTCGACGGAGGCGGCGGAGACCGCGTCAATCAAGTACCTGCCCCCAATCGACCATCCCGCCACCTCGTCTCCCACCGACCCCGCCACCGTCGGGGACAAGACATGGACGTAATCAGTGTCGGTGTAGGCCGAGACTTCTGTCGAGGCTCGGACACTGGCGCCTTGCCGCGGGGGTTTGGGAGCGTCTGCCTCGGAATCTTGGTCCGTGGCCTCCACGCGCCCGCCACCCGCGAGCGTCGCCAGCGCGGCGCCAAGGGAGACCAACCCCAAGTGCGTTCCGAGCGTCAGTTGCAGCCGCAGCCACCTTCGACGGCTGCCCCCCCACCCACGGCTCCCTCGTGAATTGCGTACACGTGTGACTCGCCCGGGCCCGCGGTTTCTTGCAGCAACATGGTCGAATGCGCCAGCTGGCCACGTTGGTAGGGTCGTACGTGCGTGCACCCGCCGGCCGCGATGCCCACCGCAAACACCGCGAGCGCGGCCCAGGTGCGGCCGAGAGGTGTCAAGGGGTGTATCCGATCGAGCGCATGGTGAAGTTCGCGGTGTCGGGTGGAGTGAGGTTTTGCGCCGTTCGACTCTTGTTGAAGTCGACGCATTGATAGGGCACGGTGCCCCCATCGCAGAGTTCGAAGCAGACTTTGTACGCGCCGTCCGGGACCGCAACCTTGCTGGCATTGGTTCCGTTCCAGGTGGCGGTGCGCACGCCGTGGTTGCTCAACGTGGCCGCGGTGACGGCGTCCACGACGTTGGCCGACAGACCGGCGGCGGACGTCGCCGAGCCCCAGTGCGACAGGTACGAGCGACGCCGCTGGGCCCACACATAGAGGCTCTTGACGAACTTGTTTCCGCTGTCCGCGATCCAGATCGCCCCGACGTTTCGGGGGGCATACTGGCCGCCCGCGGCCTTGGTCGTCACCGTCACCTTGAGGGTGCCCGGGATCCCGGCGCTCATTCCGCCCGCTCCCGCGCTCCCGCCGGCGCCCGTGCTTCCGCCCATACCAGCGCCCGCGCCACCGCCGCCGGTCCCGCTCCCTCCCGATCCGGGGGCACCGCCCGGCCCGATGGCTCCCCCAGACCCGGGGCTACTACCTCCGGAACCCACTGGCGGCGGGGGAACATCCGGCGCGGCCGGGCCTGCGACATCCTTCCCTCCTCCGGCATCCGAGCCGGATACCAGCACCGCGCCGTCCGACGCCTCGATCGGTTCGCGAGGCGACCAGAAGCGGCCATCCCCGGTGGAAAGGGGCTCACACGCGCCCGCCGCCGTAACAACGGTGAAGCCCACGAGGAGCAATCCGCAATGCAGGGGTGTTCGCAAGGTGATCCTTCGTCGAGACGGATCGAGGCGGTGGGGGGCGAAGTGTCCAAGGCACCCTTGCCGAGTGACTGGGATAGCATATGGTTTGATTGCGCTCCGGGCACCATATCTCTGCAGGGATATTCGCCGAATCGCTGAGGACTGTAGGCTTGCGAGGGTCTTGCCGATGTTGTCGATGCCAAGGCTGTGCGTCTTGCTCCTTGCGGCCCTGGTCCTCGGCTGCGGGTGGGATCCCTTGCTTGACGCGCAAATCGCGGCGCTCGGATCCGAGGCCCCCAACGTGCCACGGGGGCCCCTGCACCGGCCGGGTCAGCCTTGCGCGGCGTGCCACCGACCAGACGGCCACGCCCCCGCCTTCACGGTGGCAGGCACCATCTACCGCGATCCGGTGGCCTTGATCGCCGTTGCGGACATTCCGGTGGCGCTCATCGATGCCGCCGGGAAGACCTTCACCACCCACACCAATTGCGTCGGTAATTTCTACGTCCGGCCCAACGAGTTCTCGCCGACACCGCCGATGTGGGTGTCGGTCCAGTCCGGGCCTGTCCCCTTCAAGATGGAATCACCCATCCACCGCGAGGCGTCCTGCGCCGCGTGCCATTTTGATCCCGGCGGGCGAGACACCGCNNACCGACCGCGTGCTCTTGACCCCCACGCGGGTGGGCTTCGAAAAGGTCGCCGACGCGATGCAACCCAGTTGCGGCACGCTCGACTGTCACGGCCAGGTCGGACGCAACATGCGGATGTTCGGTGCGCGCGGGCTGCGCCTCTCCCCGACCGACACCTCATTCGAAGGCGTCACCCAGCAGCCGGAATACGACGCAACCTACTGGGCCATCGTGGCGCTGGAGCCCGAGCTCATGTCGGCGATCGTGCGCGAGGCCGGCGCCAGCCCCGAACGGCTCACGCTGATCCGCAAGGGGCGCGGCACGGAACGGCACAAGGGCGGTAAGCTCATGAGCCCGAATGATGATCTCGATCGCTGCATCGTCGAATGGCTGGCGGGGAAGATTCCCGTGGATGCCTGCCAGGCAGCGGCCATGATTACATCGCCCAGCGGATCGACCCCCTGAACCGAAAAAATGCCCATGACACGCACCCGAGGAGACACATGAAACCGAAGAAGCCGATGCCGGTCTGGATACCGGCAATCGCGGTGGCGGCGGTGCTTTTTCTGATGCGGGGGACGGCCCACGCCAGAAGCTTCGCGGAGGCCGCGGGGAGCGGGATGGGCAATGCGTTTCTATTCGCGCTGACGGCGGGATTGCTCACCGCCCTCACGCCCTGCGTGTACCCGATGATTCCTATCACCATCACCATTTTCGGCGGCAANNAAGGCGTTCGGCTCCTTCCTCGCCAATCCCTGGGTGATCGTGCCGCTCGCGCTGTTCTTCGCGGCGATGGCGGTCTCGATGTTCGGGGCCTTCGAGCTGACGCTGCCGATGGCGCTGCAGCAGCGCCTGTCACACGTCGGCGGGCGCAGCACGGGCGGCGCCTTTCTGATGGGCCTGGTGGGAGGGTTGATCGCGGCCCCCTGCACCGGACCGCCGCTGGCCGGCATTCTCGCTTTCGTCGCCACCACGCGAAATGGGGTGCTGGGATTCTTCTTGCTGGCCACCTACGCGGTGGGCATCGGCATCCCGTTTTGGGCCATAGCGGGCTTCTCCATGCAACTGCC
>PMNO01000611.1:0-5050 GCA_003161835.1 Myxococcales bacterium
GCAAGCCCGGGGTCGTTGGAAGCGCTGCTCGAGCTGGCGGCGCGCGACGAGGTCGCCGGCGTGGGAGACGCGCCGTGGCCGCCCCATTTTCGCAAGATGGAAGGCGAGCCATCCCGCGTGGCGCCGTCGCGCGCGCGCCGTCCGGCCGGGTCCGGCGGCGGCGAGGCCGAAGCCCCCGTTGCGAAGGGGCGGCGCCCCCGGATGCCGCTGGTCACGATCGCGAATTCACCGGACAAGCTCGCCGCGCTGGAGGGTCTCGAGCGCTGGAAGGCCCGGCACCCCGCCGCCGCGGCGCTGCTCGCGGTCGACGACGTCCTGGTCGACGCCATGCGCGGGCGCTCGTCAACCTGGACCCGCGTGCGGGTCAACCTGCGCCATGTGCCGGAAGCCCAGAGGCCGCCGCAAGAACTCCCGGATCCGGATGACGATCCCACGCGCGAGTGGCGCCGCCGGATCGCGAAGGGGCCCAGAGGCCCCAGTCAGCAGTAGGATTTTGTTGCGCAGGGGTCTCGCCTGCGGAGGCTCTGGTGTCCGTGCCGTTACCGTCCGGCGCTGAAGATCCGCGCGAGCTCGTGGGGGGCGATTACTTCCAGTTGGGCGTAGGTGCATTCCGCCGGCCTCTTGTCGTCGCGCCATCGGCGAAAGTGCGCGGTGTGGCGGAAGCGCGACCCCTGCATGTGCTCGTATCCAACTTCGGCCACCAGTTCGGCGCGGAGCGGCTCCCACGAGAGGTCCTTGCCCTGACTCCAGCGGCTCTTGACCCCCGGAACACGTCTGCCCGTAGCGTCGGGATGTTGCGCCTCGGCCCACTCCTGCCACGGATGGTCGACAAGCGCGTTCTCGCGATAGGGGGCGAGGTATTCGACCAGCTCGCGGCGTTTCGCATCGGTGAAGCTGGCCGCGACACCGACGTGCTGCAGCCGACCCTGCTCGTCGTACAACCCCAACAACAGCGAGCCGACCGCGTCGCGGTCACCGCGCGCGTGCCAACGAAACCCGGCGACCACGCAATCACATTCGCGGGCGTGCTTGATCTTCAGCATCACCCGTTTGTTCGGTTCGTACCCGCCCTCCGCCGGCTTGGCCATGACACCGTCCAACCCCGCGCCCTCGAAGCGCTTGAACCAATCGGCCGCCAGGGCGCGGTCGGTGGTCGCCGGCGTGATGTGTAGCGGCGCGGTCACACCCGCCAGCCTCTCTTCGAGCAGGGCGCGCCGCTGGCGAAACGGTACGCCGCGCAGATCCCGATCGCCGTCGCACAACAGATCGAAGAAAACCACCGACGCGGGAATCTCGGTCGCCAGGCGCTTCACACGCGAAGCCGCCGGATGAAGGCGCATCTGCAGCACCTCGAAATCCAGGCCCTGTCCCTGCACGACGACCACCTCGCTGTCCAGAACGATCCGGGGCGGCAGCGCGGCGGCCAACACCTCGACCAACTCGGGAAAGTATCGGTTCAGCGGCTTTTCGTCGCGGCTCTGGATCAGGATCTCCGGACCATCTCGGAAGATCAGGGCGCGAAACCCATCCCACTTGGGTTCAAAGATCCATCCTTCGCCCTGCGGCATTTCCGCCACGCGCTTCGCGAGCATGGGCAACACGGGAGGCCGAACCGGCAGGTCCACGCCCACATCCTACTGCACGGTGGCCGCTCCCGCGGCGCTTGCGGTGAGCCCGGTCGCTCGACGCCTCCGACCTTTCGCCCTATCCTCCGCTCGGTAACACCAGTTCCGAGCGGAACATCCCTTCAAACGAGAGGAAAACGAACATGGCATACGCGGTTGTGCACAATTTTCCCGGTGGTACCCAGGAGCAATACGAGGCGTCGATCGCGGCGGTGCATCCGAGCAAACACGTCCTGCCGCCAGGGCAGATTTATCACGCGGCTGGGCCGTCGGCGGGTGGCTGGACAATCGTGGCGATTCACGATTCCAAGGCGAGCTGGGAGCAGTTCCGCGATGCCATCCTGATGCCGAAGATGCAAAAGGGCATCCAGGGTGGGTTCGCAACGCCGCCGCAAGAGACAACCTTCGAGGTCAAGAACCTCCAACCGTAACCGCGTTTCGGGCGCGCGCCGCGCCCGGCGGACGACTCGTGCACCGCCCGACCGCGGTGCACGAGCGAGCCTAGCCAAGCTACAGCTAGACTAGTTCGCGGTGTAGCCGCGCCACACCCAGTTCAGCGTCTGGCTGTAGGTCTTCGACTTGACCGATCCGTCGCAGTGGCCGGCGCCCATCGCGAACAAGAAGCGGTAGTGGTAGCCCATCATCTTGAGCGCCGCCGCCATGTTCCGGTTGCCGATGACCCAGTTGTGGTGGGAGGCGTCGGTCGCCGTATACATGTTGTCCATCTCGCCGACCTCCAGAAAAATGCGCAGCGGTTTGGGGGGCATCGTGGCGAGGATCATCGCCGGGTACTCCCAGGCGCCAAGCGGGTGATCGGCGGTCGCCTTGAGCGCCACGAAGGTGCCCGAGTACGAGACAACGCGGTGGAAGTCGCCAAACCACCCGAGCCCCATCGCGGCGGGCGATCCCGAACTGCAACCGTAGGCGGCCCGGCCGTCGGGGTTGGTTGTCAGCTTGAACCCCGGGTACATCGCCTTGATATCGGCGTTCGAGTTCACGAGCGGAAGGACTTCGGTGTTGATGAAGCGCGTATACGCGTCGGAGACGGTGTCGTATTCACCGCTGCGGTCGGTCCCTGGCGGGACGAACACGAACACAATAGGGGGAATCCGCGTGGCAACGTCCGTATCCGCATAGTGATTCTCGGCCGCCGTCACGATCTCCGGCGACGAGCCGTTGGCCGGCGCGTTGCCGTCGGTGATGATGATGAACGGCGCCGCGGCGCCATCGACGTACTGCTTGGGGATGTACACGGTGATAGGCCGGCTTCCGCCGGGATAGATCATGCTGGTCATCATGAACTGGAACTTTGTGCTGTGGGGCACGTTGGTGACCTGCACGGCGCCCGAGTAGGGGGGGGCGATGATGAAGTCACCGTCTCCATCGATTCCCGGATCACTTCCACCGCCGGTCGCGCCGATTCCTCCCGCGGCGCCGCCGGACGACACAGGCCCGCTTCCACCGCCCGCGCGGTTGCCACTGCCTGCGGTGCCGGGGCCGCCGCCTCCTGTTCCAGTGCCCTGGGTGCTCGCGCCGGCGCCGCCGCTGGAGGTTGGTGCCCCACCGGTCTGACCCAGCGAGCCTCCCGTGGCCTTGGNNCCTCCGCGCCGCCGGACCCGAACGCGACCGCCCCCCCGCTTCCGGGCGAGGTCGCGCCGCCACTCGACGCGACGCCCTTCCCGCCGGATCCCGATGGGCTGCCCGCACCGGAGGTCGAGCTGCCACATCCCGAGAAAACGACCCCCGAACACGCGATCGCACCGGCGGTCACGACGAACGCAAGAACTGAATTTCGCATGCGAGACTCCTCCGAAGCAGCGCACAGGGAGATCGGACCACGTCGCGCGCCCAACCAGGCGAGCAACGGCACGGGGGGACGGACCACGTCGCGCGCCCAACCGGGCGAACGACGGAAGCCGAACCATATCATCGTCCGAGCCCGGCTTCGAGTCCGATTGAGGGAGGGAACCCCGCGCGGGACTAAGGGGCGTACCACGGCGAGAGCCGCGCGTCACGGCGCGTCCGTCCGCCGGTCCAGGGCGCTTCAGGTGCTCGAACCTGCGTTTCCTGGCATATTGCCCTCATGTCCGACCCGCGTCCGGAGGTGATCTTTGCGCGGCGCGGGGTGGCGCAACTGGCCGAGAGGCTCGCGCAGCTCGGCGCGCGGAGGGTCCTCGTGCTGGCGTCACCCAGCCGGCGATTCGTGGATGAGGTGGTCGATGGGCTGCGCGGGCTCGACCCAACCATCACGGTCACGGTCTTCGACGGGGCGCGCGTTCANNCCGGACACGATCGTGGCGGTGGGGGGCGGCTCGGCGATCGGGCTCGGGAAGGCCCTTCGGCTCACCCGTCAGGTCCGTTTCGCGGCGATCCCCACCACGTATGCGGGATCGGAGATGACGTGCCTGTGGGGTATCACGCGCGCGAACGAAAAGACCACCGGGCGCGATCCACGCGTGCGACCCGATCTCGTCCTTTACGATGCCACCCTCACCGCGATGCTGCCCATCGGTCTCACGGTGCAGAGCTTGATGAACGCGCTCGCGCACCCCGTGAGCGCGCTCTCCACCGATTCACTGGCCGGCGCGGATCGCGCCGAGGCGCTTGCCGCGGCGGGCTCGCTGGTGCGCGTGATGGAGGACTTGCTGCTGGCGCCGACCCACCTGACATCGCGGGAGGCTGCTCTGCGTGCGGCCGCCGCCGCGGCGGTGGCCATCGATCGCGGCAAGGGGGGCGCTCAACATGCGGCGGCCCACGCGCTCGGTGGCGCTNNTTGGAACAGGCGATTGGCTGCCAGGCGCTCGAGGCGCACCTCCACGATCTGCTGTCACGCGCGGGCGTTCCCACGTCATTGGACGGGTTGAGCGTCGACGGGGCCGCGGTGAGGACCTTACTCGAGCAGCGGCCCGAACTTCCGGCGGGCATGATTCTCGACGCGCAACATGGCCTGCGTCCCACCCGCTCGCGCATCGAGCTCGGCCCGGCGCCGCTCGCGCTCCTGAGCGGACCGCATCCCGAGCGGGCCCGGTGCGTGGTGCTCGCGTTGCACGGCCGGGGGGCGGAGGCCGGCGGAATCGTCCGCCGCTTCACGGAGATCGTCGGCGCCGATCCGGAGACGGCGGTGATCGGTCTACGCGCGGCGGCCGGCGCCAATCGCTGGTATGGCGTGCGCTATGGCGAGGCGGGAGCGGGCGCAGATTCCGAAGTGGTGGCGGCGCTCGCGCGGGTGGACGAAGCTCTGGCCGCGCTCGAGCGCTTCATCCCACGCGAAGCGACCACCCTCGCCGGGTTTTCCCAGGGCGCCTGCCTCGCGCTCGAATACGCCGCGCGCAAAGGTGCGGGTCTGGCCGCCGTGATCGCCCCTTGCGGCGCGCGCATCGGGACGCCCTCCGAGTGGGCTCCGGGCAGCGGCTTGGCCGACTTGC
>PMNO01000611.1:5055-5337 GCA_003161835.1 Myxococcales bacterium
GGCTTCGGCAATGCGCTCCAGTCCGAGGCGATCGCCGGCGCGCTCCCCCGCCGCCAGAACAGCCCGCGCCGGCCGCCCTTCGGCCTGTACGCGGAGCAGATCAACGGCGCCGGTTTTGCCAGCCGCCGGGGGGAGAACCCGCGCACGTGGTGCTATCGGATCCGTCCCGCGTCCCAGCGCCGCTCCTTCGCACCGGTGCAAAACCCAGCGTCTGGCGCGGGAGCGCTCTTTGGTGCCGGTTTCGCGGGTCGGTCGCCGGAGGTCAACCTGTGCGGCTGGTCG
>PMNO01000683.1 GCA_003161835.1 Myxococcales bacterium
CGGATGCCCGACAATTGCGGGACGGCCGCTCGTCCTTGTCTGACGCCCGCCCAGATCGCCATGATCGATGGCTGGATCATGGCCGGCGCGCCGATGTAGTTGCCGCCGAGGCGGCGTCTCAGACGTTGAACTTGAAGTGGATGACGTCGCCGTCGCGCACGACGTAGTCCTTGCCTTCCAGGTTCAACTTGGCGGCTGCGCGACAGGCGGATTCGGAGCCGAGGCGAATCAGATCCTCCCACCAGATCACCTCGGCCTTGATGAAGCCGCGTTCGAAGTCCGTGTGGATCGCCCCCGCCGCCTGGGGTGCCCGGCTGCCGCGCTTGATGGTCCAGGCGCGGCATTCGTCCTCGCCCGCGGTCAGGAACGTGATCAAATCCAGCAGCTTGTACGCGGTGTGGGCCACCTGATGTAGACCCGGCTCCTTCAAACCCAGTGACTCAAGAAACGCGGGGCGGTCGGAGGCATCCAGAGAAGCGATCTCCGCCTCCGCGGCCGCGCAAATCACCACCACCGGAGCGCCTTCGGCCGTGGCGTGGGCGCGCAACTTGGCGACGTGTGGATCCTGGCCGGCAACGGCGAGCTGAGGCTCCGCGACATTGGCGATGTAGAAAACCTTCTTGATCGTCAGGAGCGACGTTTCCTTGAGCAGGACTTGCTCGTCCGCGGTCAAGCCTTGCGCGCGTGCCGGCTTGCCCTGGTCCAATCCCACCCGAACCCGCTCGCACAATTCCAGGATCAGCTTTTCGTCCTTGGCGGCGGAGCCCTTCAACGCCTTCTTCGCGCGTTCGATGCGCTTGTCGACGGTCTCCAGATCCTTGAGGCAGAGCTCGGTNNAACTGGTTTCCCAGGCCCTCGCCCTTGGAGGCCCCCCGTACCAGGCCCGCGATGTCGACAAAGTTCACCGTCGCGGCGACCACCGATTTGGGGTGATAGAGGGCCACGAGCGCATCCAACCGCGCGTCGGGCACCGGCACGACCCCCACGTTGGGTTCGATGGTGCAGAACGGATAGTTCGCGACCTCCGCCCCGGCCGATGACAGGGCGTTAAATAGCGTCGACTTCCCGACGTTGGGAAGACCGACAATGCCGCAGGAGACCGCCATGAAGGGGGGACCGTTCGAAAGGCAACCGGGAACCGTCAGACTGGACGGCGCGGCGGGGGGTGACCCACCGGGAACCAGCCCCGCCTACTCGACGGCTGTCCGACGGCTGACCGATCAGCCGATTTTTCCGGACAGCTGGAAGGCGATCAGCAGACCGTAGATGACCAGCGATTCGATCAACGCGAGGCCGACGATCATCGGCGTGAAGATCTTGCCGGAGGCCTGGGGGTTGCGTGAGATGCCCTCGAGGGCGGCGGCCGCGGCGTGCCCTTGCCCGATGCCACCACCCAGAGCCGAAAGCCCGATGGCCAACGCCGCGCCCAGGCCCAGCCATTTGTCGCGGTCGGCGATGGCCGGGTCGACCCCTTGAGCGAAAGCGGGCGAACTGGCGAGCAACGCGATCGCGGCTGCCCCAAGGGTGACGAGGGCGATGAACAACTTAGACGTGCGGCGCATTCGGAGACTCCTGCTTGGTTGTGTGTATTCGATCGTGTTTTCGAGAAGCTTTGCGGAGAAAAGTATCGGCTGGTACGGCGGCTCAGTGTCCTTCGTGTGCGACCGCGGTCCCAATGTACACGGCCGACAACAGCGAGAAAACCACCGCCTGCACGACCGAGACGAAAACGCCCATGACCAGGAACGGTACCGGGATCAACAAAGGAATGACGCCGAAGAATGCCAGGACCACGGCGTGATCGGCGCTGATGTTGCCGAGAAGCCGCATCGCCAACGACACCGGCCGGGCGACATGGCTGACGAGCTCGATGGGCAGCATGAGGGGAAACAGCACCGGGAATTCGCCGCTCGAGACCAGCGATTTGGGAACCGGGAGGCTCGGGCCGAGGAAGTGCTTGAAATATGCGATGCCGTGGGCGCGCACGCCCAGAACATGCGTCGCCAGGAAGACGAGACCCGACAGGGCCAGGTTGGTCTTGAGGGTGTCGGTGGGCGGAATGAACCCCGGCACCAAGGCCAGCAGGTTCGAGAACAAGATGAAGAAGAACAGCGTCCCGATGAGGGGCAGAAAGCGGCGCGCGTCCTTTTCGCCCATGACGCTTTCCATGAGGTTCAAGACCGCATCGCTGAGCATCTCGAAGAGGTTCCGCAGCCCGAACTTTGGCGGCGGGACCAGGCCGGCGTCACCCGAGCCCCCGACCGCCGCCGCGTAGCGCGACGCCCCGAAGGCCAGAAAGGCCAGCACCAGCAACGTCGCCAGGACGTGGTCGATGCCGAAGTGGGTGGCCTTGAACATCTGCCACGTCCAGCCGCGACCAAGCGCCTGCTGAAGGAAATCCCTCAGGTTGCCGTAGCCGGGGAGAAACTCGAACCAGGTATTGTGCGGTCCCATGATGAAATGATTTAGCCTTGGTCGCCTGAAGAAATCGGGAGCTTGGACCCCGGGCGGTCCAGAAACAACCCCGTAATCAGTATCGAAAGCACGAAAATCGACAACCCCATCGTGAAGGGCAGCACGGGTAGTCCCATGCGGCGGACCAGGAACCAAACCAGCCCGAAAAGGAGCGCCATCTTGCCCACCAGGGCCGCCACCAGGGGCAGCGCCCGTGCCGAATCACCGTCGGTCACCTTCGCCACCGCCCGCAGGCCAAGGCGCCGGATGGCCCAGAAGTTGGCCACGGCCAGGAGCGCGCCAATGCCCGCGGCCACCAGGCCTTTACCGCCCCACAGAAGGCCCCCAACCGCCGTGGCCGCGACGCCCAGGACGATGTTGGTGCGCTGNNGCGAAACCAATGACGGTCACGATCGGGGCTGTTCCGAATTTTCGGTCCAACCACCGGCCGCCGAAGTATCCGATGGCGATGGCCAGCGCTACCTCGATACCGGCGGAGCCGGTCAAACCGGCAACCCGCCACATTTTTTTCGCTTCTGGGTCGATGACTCGGCGTTGCGCTAACACGCCTTGGCGCACAAAGCAAGGATGGCACCGCGCGGCCGTCGTCGCCGTCAAGCGTGTGGGGGCCTCGGACCCTACAGCTTCGGGAAGACTTCCTTGGCGGCCACCACGAAGGATTCGATATCCTCGGGGGTGTGCGCCAGCGAGATGAAGGCCGCCTCCAGTTGTGCGGGAGGTAGGTAGAAACCGCGGTCTAGCATGGCGTGAAAAAAGCGACCAAAGCGGGCGGTGTCGGCCTGTTTGGCGCTGGCGAGGTCGGTCACGTCCAGGTCGGTAAAGAAGATCGTGAACATCGAGCCGACCCGCTGCACGCGCGCCTTGATTCCGCTTCGTCGAATCACGCGGCCGAGGCCGTCCTCGAGCAGTCCGCCCAGGGCATCGAGGGTCCGGAACGCGGCGTCGTCCAGCTTCTTCAGGGTGGCGATGCCCGCCGCCACCGCCAGCGGATTCCCCGAGAGCGTTCCCGCTTGATAGACCGGCCCAATCGGGGCCACCACCGACATCACATCGCANNCCCGAGATGACCTCGTCGAAGATCAAGAGCGTGCCGTGTTGATCGCACAGCGCGCGCAGCTTGGGCAGATAGGCGGGGCGGGGCAGCACCACCCCCATGTTTCCGGGAATCGGCTCCACGATCACAGCCGCGATCTGGCCGCGGTTGGCGTCGGATTCGAAAGCCGCCTCCATCGC
>PMNO01000598.1:0-191 GCA_003161835.1 Myxococcales bacterium
GCGGAACAGCCAAGGGTTGCACCCAACCGTCGGACTCGATCTCCCCACCGCCGGGGTACGCAGACCAGATGCCGCTCTCGGGGACCATGGAGTTCCTCGTCTCCGTGATCTCGGCCTTTCGAATATCCCCCGCGGTGATCGGTAACCGACCACTGGCCAACAACTCGGCAATCTTCATCCTCGCCCTCCCC
>PMNO01000598.1:250-5720 GCA_003161835.1 Myxococcales bacterium
TTCCGGTGGGCTCGTCGGCCAGGACAACGCGGGGGTTGTTGATGAGTGCTCGGGCCACCGCCACCCGCTGAGCCTCGCCCAGGGACAATATGAAAGCGCTGGCGTCCGCTCGCGCGGCCAAACCGAACCGTGACAAGAGAGCGTCCGCGCGTTCCAGCGATTCGGCGCGACGACCCGATACGCGCCAGGCCGGCAGTGCCACGTTCTCTCTCGCGGACAGCGCCGGGAGGAGGTTACTTTGCTGAAACACGAATCCCAATCGCTCGCGTCGCAAGCGAGCCCTCGCGGTCTGGGTGAGACCGGCGGAATCTTCGCCGCCGACCAGCAGTCGGCCTTCGTCCGGGCTATCGAGGGTGCCCAACATGTGGAGCAGCGTCGTCTTGCCGCAGCCGCTCGTCCCCATCAGGCTCACGGATTCGCCCGCCGCCAGCGTGAGTGAGACGTGATCAACGATTGTCCGGTCGCCGTATCGCCGAACCAGGGCCTCCGCCTCCAGGGCCCACGGCTCCATCACTCTATTCCCCTGAGGATCCGGGATGGATTGAGACGGGAGGCCCGCCACGCGGGATAGGTTCCGGCCGCCACGGCCGTGGCCAAGACGATCAACACCGTCAGCGACAGGTCGCCAGCCGTCAAGATGGGACGAATAGCAAACGCCTGCGAATCGAAGATGGGGTGCCTGACGAGATAGTGCACAAGGGCGACGGCCCCTATGCCGCCCGTCACCGCACCGGCCATCCCCAGCATCAATGCCTGCAAGAGGAAGGTGGCGAACAGGTCAAGGCGCGAGAACCCCATCGCCGTGAGAAGGCCGATTTGCCGCCGTCTGTGCAGCGTACTGACGTAGAGAAGCGCCAACACCGGAATCCCGACCGCCAGGATGCCCATCACCCACGACGCGCGCGCCAGGGTATCGACGGCGCGCACGGAACTGCGCAAGTAGCTGCTGTCATCCATCCACGAGCGGACGATCAGACCGGGGACCGCAAGCGCGACCTCGGTCGCCACCGCGGGAGCGCGCTCGTGATCGGCGATGTGAATGAGAATCGCCGACGCGACGTGCTCGTCGCCGAGTTCACCCGCGAGGAAAGCGCGCGTCACGAACGCGCCGTCTGAAGCCGCCAGCCCAACCAGCCCCCCAACCACCAGAGAATACGTACCGTATCCGTCGTCATCCAGCACGAGGCGAGGATAGCTCGACAGCAGAATTCGCACTTCCACGCGATCCCCCAACCCGACTCCGAGTCGCTCCGCGAGAGACACTCCCAGCAAGACCGTGTCCTTCGCATCACCGAGCGGTGCTCCGGACACCAGGCGATAAGGATGGAACCTGGCGTGAGGCTCGACCCCAACGACGGTCACGCTGCTCGAGCGCCCGTTGGCCCGGGCCTGCGCCGCGGTGCCAATCAGCGGCGTGGCCTCCGCGATCAGCGGCGAGCGCGATAGGCGCGAGACTATCGCGTCGGCGTCATACAGGAGGCGGCCGTAGGCGGGACGCACACGCACGTCCCCAGAACCAGCATCCAGCGACTGCGCCAAGAGCTCGGCCCGATAGCCCTCAAGGTTTGCAGTGCCCGGCACCTGGAAGCCGATACCCACGGCTATGGCGACAACCATCAGACCGGTGGACAGCACACTCTCGCGCAGGCTCCGCCGGGCCAGGAACAGCGCGATGCGAACATTCACGTAAACGGGTGGCTGCAAAGTGAGCACCACCCGAGCGCTTCGCCTGACGCTGTGCCAGAGATCCGCATCCTCTGGACATGGGGCGCAGCTTTTGCGTGGTCTGCCTGATGAGCCCCGCGTGCGGTGAGCGCCAGGGACCATCAGCTCGCACCACATGTCACGTTACCCGGCGGAACCGCGCGTCCGGGGAATGACACACGCTTGTCCGCATTCAGGATCCCCGACGAGGCAGCGGAGCGGGCGACTTGCGGATCGATAGATGCAATGGCGATGCGGCAATGCCGTCCTTGACGGCACCCCGGATTTCACCAGGAGCACACACGACAATGACTACGTCCAACAGGAACATGGATACACACCTCGAGCCCGCACCGTATCGCCAGCGGGCCGGCATTGTGAAACGCAGCCTTCTGATTGCCACGTTGGCGCTTGGAGCAATCGGCCCCAGCGGCTCGGCACGCGCCCAGGTCGCAGGGTCCACCACGATAGGGCTGAGCGTGGTGGAGGCGAGGAGACTCACTCTTGGATGGAGCGTCAAGAAGAGCATCCTGGGCATGCAGGTCTACAACGACACCGGCGACAAGATCGGCAAGGTGGAAGATCTCATTATCTCTCCGGACAGGACCCTCTCCTACTTGATCATCGGAGCGGGCGGCTTCGTAGGCATCGGCACGCACGACGTGGCAATTGCCGCCACCCAGGTCCAGGACCAGGCGGGCAGGCTTGTGATTCCGGGCGCAACCAAGGCGAACGTCAAGGCCATGCCGAGGTTCGACTACGCCGACGACACCGCGACACGAGAACGCTTTGTTGCCGAGGTCGAGCTAGACATCGCGAACGGCAAGGCAAAGATGCACGAGCTGCAGCAAAAGGCCGCCATGACCACCGCCGAGGTCAAGGTTCGACTCGATCACCAGGCGGCGGGGCTGCAAAAGGACCTGACCAACGCCGAAGAAAGGTTGTCGGAGATGAACCGCGCCGCGGCGCACCGCTGGAAAGTCTTCGAGGGCGGCGTGAGCGCGGCACGAGCGCGCCTGCGAAAGTCCCTGGACGCGTTGACCGGTTAGTTCACGAGGGAACGCCATGACCACGAAAATTGACCAGTTCACGGAATCGTTGCGCCACAGCTTGACCGCCATCGCGAGCCAACTCGACACTGCGAAGGCCGATCTCCTTGGGGCTCAGCATGCAGACAAGGTCGCAATACTGACGAAGCTCCAGGAAGCACGACACTTCGTTGAATCGAAGAAGCAGCAAACGAAAGCCGCCGGAACGAAGATGCAAGCTTGGATCACCGCCAAGGAGGAGGCCGGCGCGGCGATGATTGAAGCCTGGAAGCTCAAAGGCGAGCGGAAGCGGCTTGAGTCGCACGCCGGGCGAGCCGAGGAAAATGCCAGCGCCGCTGTTCTCTATGCGTCCGGCGCCGTCGCCGACGCGTTGGTCGCAACCTATGAGGCGCTGGAGGCCCGGCTGGCGGCCAACGAGGCCCTTCCGGTCCAGCATTCCACTGGAGATTGACCGGCCGGCCGCACTCCCGGACCATGGACATCGAAGGCAAGAAGATGTGGCGCATGGCTGGGTCCACCGGCGCCATTGGGATTGAGATCGCCGCCGCAATCGCCATCGGGTACTTCGGCGGCCATTGGCTGGACCAGCATTTCGGGACCTCTCCTTGGCTGACCATCGGGGGATTCGTCGTCGGCCTAGGCGCCGCCGTGAAGGCCCTCGTCCGGGTCGTGCGTGAATATCGCAACACAATGGTCGGACCCAGATGAACGTGCCCGAACTCGTCGGCACCGCGCGGACCCTCCTGGCTGGCGACAAGGGGCTGCTGGCCATGGATGAAAGTACAGGCACCTGCAACCGGCGTTTCGCGCCGCTCGGAATCCCCCAGACCGAGGAGGCTCGTCGCACCTATCGGGAGTTGATTGTGACCACGCCAGGGCTGAGCGAGAGCATCAGCGGCGCGATACTCTACGATGAGACGATCCGCCAGCGGACGAAGGATGGCATTCCCTTCGCGACAGCTCTTCGAGATTCGGGAATCATTCCCGGGATCAAAGTCGACACCGGAGCCAAGAACATGGCCGGCCACCCCGGAGAAAAGATCACCGAGGGATTGGACGGTCTCCGCGAACGACTGGGTCAGTACACTCAACTCGGGGCACGCTTCACCAAGTGGCGGGCGGTGATCGCGATTGGTGATGGCATTCCCAGCCGGGGTTGCATCGAGGCCAACGCGCAGGCGCTGGCACGATATGCCGCCCTGTCGCAGGAGGCCGGACTGGTGCCGGTGGTCGAGGCGGAGGTGCTCATGGACGGCGGGCACTCCCTGAAGCGCTGCTTCGAGGTCACGGAAGAAGTCCTGCGAACCGTTTTCAACCAGCTGTACGTGCAGCGCGTGACGCTGGAGGCCATGATCCTGAAGCCCAACATGGTGCTTCCAGGATTGGCCTCCCTCACGCAAGAACCGGTCGACCGGGTCACTGACGCGACCGTGAGATGTCTCATGCGCACCGTGCCCGCTGCGGTGCCTGGCATCGCGTTCCTGTCTGGTGGTCAGTCTGGTGAGCTGGCCTCGGCCCGACTGCAGGCGATGAGCGTGTATTCACAATCGGCCCTTCCCTGGGATCTGACGTTCTCCTTTTCCCGCGCGCTCCAACAACCGGCGCTCGAGATCTGGCATGGCGACGAGAAGCACCGGCAAGCCGCGCAGGCGGCGCTTGTTCATCGAGCCCGCTGCAACCGAGCGGCGCGCCGGGGCGAGTACGATTCGAGGATGGAGCGTCAGTAGTTGGCGAAGGCGGCAAGCAGCCTTCGCACCGTCGTGTTCGCCCTGGCGGCGAACGTTTGCACCGCCGTCGCCAAGCTGGTTGGAGCCCTTGTCACCGGCTCGAGTTCCATGTTTGCCGAGGCATTCCACGCCTTCGCCGACAGCGGGAACGAAGTACTGCTGCTGATTGCCCAGCGTCGCAGCGGGCACCCACCTGATGAACAGCATCCGCTCGGTCACGGGCGCGCCGCCTATTTTTGGGCCCTCATCGCCTCCCTCGGTGTGTTCGCAATCGGCGCCCTGCTATCGGTGCATCAAGGGATCCGGGACTTCGTCTACCCCGAGAGCACGTCATCGTTCCGGGTCGCCTACGTCGTCCTGGTCGTCTCGTTCCTTCTCGACGGCGTCTCCCTGCTGCAGGCGCGTCGCCAGCTCATGAACGAGGCGCGCTCCCTGAGGCGGACGTTCCTCGAACATCTCGAGATCAGTTCAGATCCGGTTGCACGGGCGGTCTTCGCTGAAGATGCGGCGGCCCTGGTGGGAAACTTGATTGCCTTCACAGGGGTTGCGCTTCACCAACTTACGGGTTCCTCCGTACCGGACGGCATTGCCGCGATCATGATCGGGGTTCTTTTGGGCTTTGTCGCCTTCAGATTGGCCGCGCGAAATGGAGACATCCTGATTGGCGGTCAGGCGTCCGCCGTCTTGCGTACCAGGATTGGACTGATGATCGCGGCACAGCCCGGGATTCTCGCGGTCACGGAACTACTGGTCACATTCATCGGGCCAAGACAGGCGTGGGTAGTGGCCCGCGTGGCAATTGACCAAGGGTTGAGCGGCGCTGGTGTCCAATCCCTGGTCCGTTCGGTGGAGAGCGTTCTCCGGCACGAATCGCCGTTCATTGCCCGCGTCGACCTCGTCCCCCATGGTCGATGACTGTTACGCCTTTCCCCCATCGTGCTTGAAACGTCACCAGAACGAAACCTGCCGACACCCAACCCCGGGGTCCCC
>PMNO01000598.1:5810-7205 GCA_003161835.1 Myxococcales bacterium
GAAGCGGCTTGAGTCGCACGCCGATCGGGCCGAGGAAAATACCAGCGCCGCGGTTCTCGATGCGCGCGGCGATGTCATCGTCGACGGCGGCAACTCGGATTATCACGACGGCATCCATGCAACGGGTCAGTAGACACATACTGGCGGTCAATGCTGGCTCGTCGAGCATCAAGTTCGCGCTGTTCGAAGTGAATGGCCTCCTCACACGGATTCTGCAAGGGGGCATTGACCGCATTGGACTGTCGGGGTCGGCCCTTCAGGTGAAGGGTCTGAGTCAAGCTGACACATTCTCTCGTCCGCTCGAGGCCCCCGATCACCCCGCGGCCGTGGCGGCGCTCATGGACTGGATCGTGGAACGGACCGNNACCGCGCACCCCAATTGGTCACCGACGAGCTGCTTGTCGACCTGCGCCAGCTGACCCGCTTTGACCCCGACCACCTGCCCCAGGAGATCCTCCTGACGGAGGCGCTGTATCGCCGATTTCCCAGTGTGCCGCAGGTGGTGTCCTTCGACACGGCCTTTCACCGTGATTTGCCCCGAGTGGCCCGGCAACTGGCCATCCCGCGCCGCTACGAGGCCAAGGGCCTGCAGCGGTATGGCTTTCATGGTTTGTCCTATGCCTATCTCATGGAAGAACTGGCGCGCCTCGGCGATCGCACTTCCACATCCGGCCGTGCAATCCTGGCGCACCTGGGAAGCGGCGCCAGCATGGCCGCCGTTCGCAATGGCACAAGCATCGACACCAGCATGGGCTTCACCCCGACATCCGGGCTGGTGATGAGCACCCGCGCGGGCGATCTGGATCCGGGTCTCGCGTACTACCTGGCTCGTACGGAGCAGATGACGGCCGCGGCCTTTCAGCACATGGTGAATCACGAGTCCGGCCTCCTCGGTGTCTCGGAGATCAGCTCGGACATGCGGGACCTGCTCGCCAAGGAATCCGTGGATGTCCGCGCCGCGGAGGCCATCGCCCTGTTTTGCTACCAGGCCAAGAAATGGATCGGGTCCTTCGCCGCGGCCCTGGGTGGCGTGGACACGCTGGTCTTCACGGGCGGAATCGGTGAAAACACCCCGGTCGTCCGCGCGCGCATCTGCGAGGGTCTTGGATTCCTGGGCATCTCGCTGGAGGAATCGCGCAACGCGAAGAGCGCGGGGGTGATCTCCCCGGACGATGCCTCCGTCACGGTGCGCGTCATTCGCACGGATGAGGAGCTGATGATCGCGCGCGGGGCCATGCAGCTCTGCACGGCGACGATGTCGAATGAGGCGCGAACCGAGCTTTGATCCTTGCCGAGCATGAACACGAACATGAACATCACCACGCCGACCTTAACCCCGGAAGCCCTTCACAACATCGACGCCTACTGGCGGGCCGCGAACTACCTCTCGGTCGG
>PMNO01000276.1:0-2141 GCA_003161835.1 Myxococcales bacterium
GCGCAGCGAATACCCGTCGGTGGCGGAGGCGCTGCGATAGGCGACCTCCAGCGAGCCCTGCTCGGCGGCGCTCTCTGGTCTTCCCAGCATGTAGCGGAACCACTGGCGGTCGAGGCACCATCTGACCTCCGGGCTGGCCGCCAGCTGGCGCGACAGATCGATGGCGTTCGTGAAGGTGATGGAGACCTGGCCNNGGGTTGACGTTCGCGTGGCAGCCCGTCCCGCACGACCCGGCGGTGGCGGCGGTCCAGAGGTGGCGCGTGGTCTGGGGCCCCACCGGCACCACAGGCAGCGGCGGCACGACGGGAGGGTCGGGAGGCACCGTGCCGCACAGAAGGTTCTGATAAACGACGATTCCGCGCGCGACTGGATTATCGTTCACGTCGAAGGCGGTCGAGGACAGGAAAGCCAGTTGGGTCAGCAGGCCCCCGCGCTCGACCGGATTGAGCCCGACCTTGGTGAACCCCTGAGCGGCGGGCACGGCAACGCCGTAAATTGGGGCGAGATTCGCGTCGACGAAAGCGTACGGCGCCGTGAGGAGCGTGTTCAGGGTCCCATCTCCAGTCAAGTAGACGTCCGTGAGAAATCCGTTGAATTCTTCGGGCAGCGACGCGGCCACCCCCGGTGTGAAGCGCGGGCTTGATTTCGTGATCTCCGAAAGATCCGCGAGCGAGCCACTCGGAATCAACAACTGCTCGTGAAAATGTTCGAGCGCTCGCGCCGCCCGCGGATCCGCGAGCATGCGGCTCACTTGGGCGCCGACCTGCGCGGGCGTCGCAAGTCCCCCGCCTTGCGCGGCCGACAGCAGGACATCGTCCGGGCCGCTCTCCCACAATGTTGCCGCCAGGCGCGCAGCCACTTGCCAAGGAGTAAGGGAAACCAACCCGGTGGTCGGATCGACCGTGGGAGGCGTGGCGCCGATCTCCCAGTGATAGAGGAAGCTCGGTGACTGCAGGATGCCCGTGGCGACCTCGGCCAGTGCTGCCTGGAAACCCAAACCAAGCCCGCGGGCGGTCGTGAACAGTGCTTGGAGATCGGTGACCTCGTCGGTTTCCACCGGGCGTCGAAACGCCCGTCTACCGAACGCCGTGATGAACTGACCTGCGCAGGTGAGCTCGTCCGCGGGGGCGGGGGCCTGACAGGTCGCCGGGAGGTTGGCGGGCGTGAGCAGGTTGCCGTTCGCCAGCGCGGTCGCGACGACGGACTCGGCGGTCTCGAGGTACCGCTCGACCTGCGAATCGGCGGCGACGCTGACCGGGGCCTCGAACGGTGGGTTCGAGGGTCCGTCTGGCGGGAAGCTCGCGCCCGGATTGGTGGCGTCTCCCAAAAGGTCGTTCATGAGGTGGCTGTACTCGCGGTTGGTGAGCCGACGCATCACCATCGGCCCGGCCGACTCAGGCGTTGGTGGGGCGCCAAGCGGCGGCGCCAAAGAGCCGACGATGCCGCCCGCCACGCCACCGGTCCCGGGCGCTCCGCCGGCTCTAGCACCAAGACCCCCGGCGCTCCCGCCGGTCCCGGTTGGCCCCGTCGTGCCCGCCGCCCCGCCGATCATCGTCGACGTCGCGGAGCCGCCCACGCCTGCGGGGCCACTGGAGAATTGTCCGGGCAGCTTTCGCGAGGCGGAAGAACAGGCCGCGAAGGTGATGGCGGAACCGACCATCGCCAAAGCCCAGAGGGCGCGGCGTTCACGGGTTGCGAAGCTCAAGATGTTTCCTCCGTCGTCATCTCGTCGTGCCCGCCCACTAGCCCTTCAGCGCGGCCAACTCGCCGCCATATCGCGGCTCTCCAAAGGTGGCGACCGGAAATCCCATCCCGTCGCATAGGGACACCAGCAATTGGTTATTGGGGATCCCTGTGAGCGCCAGGCTCCGCCCGGTCTTGAAGTAGCCCCCGCAGCTTCCCGCGACAACCGTGGGGACTTGCGTGGTTTCGCCCAGGCCCGAACGCATGCTGCTCATCCCTACGACCACGCCGCTGTCGAGAGCCGACTTGCCGCCGGGATCGACGATCCCCTTCATCTGCCCGATCATGTACGCAACCTGGGACTGGAACCAGGTGTCAACAATCACCTTGTCGGCCCCGTTGCGCTTCGCGATGGCGTACCAGCCGTTGACGTCTCCGGTGTTGGCATCCGGCGGATT
>PMNO01000276.1:2176-4418 GCA_003161835.1 Myxococcales bacterium
TGAGCTCGACCCTTCGAACCGCATCCAGGTGCTGGGCAATCCGCTGTTTGTCCTCTGTTCCAACCTTCTTCGCGAAACGACCGAGGTCGCCCTGCACGTAGTCGAGGATGCTCTTTCGCATGGCTGCGCGCATCGAGGACGCCGCACCTCCCGCCCCGCCCGCTCCGGATGCCGGCGTCGGGGCGGGCAGACCGCCCTTGAAATACGTCGTGAAGACGTGATTGGGGTCGAGGTCCGGGAGGACCACCTGGCCAGCCGATTTCCAGGACAGGTGCCCGGTGCTCTGGACGAAAACCCCGAGGTTGAGACTGGCGAGGCCCCAGTACCCCACGGCTTTGAGCTGGCCCCCAATATACTGGTCCACTGACGGTCCTCCGGCGATATCAGCCGCCGTCGATGACGAGAGGGTCTGATAAAACGCTCCCGTCAACAGCCCGGGAAAAGCGGCATGACCGGTCCTCTCCCCCGAACCGGGCATGTCTTTGAGGAACGTGTAGTCGATCCCGTCGAGCAGGAGGAGATCCTGTTGGTAGGGCGCCAGGCTGGCCATGAAGGGAGGCAACGTCCAGGCCGAAGGTGTGTCGCCCGTGGTGGCCCAGGCGGACACGCTGCTCAGCATTCCGTTCGGCCAAACGAGAATGAAAAGGCGCTTGATCCCAGGGCCCGCGCAGGCGGCGTCGATGGGATCGGATTCGAGCAGCGGCAACAGCGCCGCGCCGGCACCCACCGCGCCAAGAAAGCGGCGACGCGAGTACTTCTGCTGGTGCTTCATCATTCGGAAAGGCCCTCAATCGGGTCGGGTCTGCGGCACACCCTCGGAGTCGAGGCCGACACTGGCCAACACGCGACGCCATGAAACACGCCACGAACGGAAGGGCGCGCCGTGGCGGCATTTGACGTCACCTGTTTAATTTAAGGCTCTTTGCGTGCGCTCGTCTCTAACCATGATGGCGCGCGATGGCGAGCGGCCTCATGGCGCGCGACGGCGAGCGCCTCGATCCATGCTCCAANNATGAGACATCTGGACCGCCGGTATCGGGTCGAGCCTCGGCGGACGTCGCTAGTGCCGGACCACTTGCGCACCGGGGTCAGCAGGGCCTGAAATCCAACACACATACGAGGAGATGGCTGAACACTACGGCACGGCTGTAGTGCCGGCGTGTCCGCGATCCCCTCGGGACAAGGCAAAAGTGGAGGAGGCCGTCCAGATCTCTCAACGTTGGATTCTGGCCAGCCTGCGCAACCAAAACCTTCCTCTACGGGCGCACTCAACGAGCGGGTCTGGGAATTTGCTCGAAGAACGAAACGATCTGGTGATGCGTCCGTACCGAAGGGCCGCCGCCAATTTGACGAGTCGGTGGCCGCCACCAATCAGTTCGCGCTTGGGGTAACAGATCAGTGGCGGCCCCAAACCGACGAGAGTTTTCTCTGCAAGGTCAGTTCTTGCGGGCGCATATGCCTAGCCGCATGACCCGTCTGCCTAGAAAAGTGCCCAATTTGTCGCGATTGTGGGTGTCGTCTGGTGCTTCGTGGTGTTGTACTTCGGTGTTCGGTCACCCCGACTACCGGCAAGCGATCTCGGCCTTGCGTGTCGAATGAGCGAGCGTTCGCCCCTCTTGAGTCAGATCGACCCGGGGGTCGGATCGGTCATGGCGTCGATGTAAATCAGCTTGCCGTCCTTGTTGGTCGCGTTCGAGGTCGAGATCATGTAGGAGGACGAGGAGTTGTCGTAGGCGATCCCGGAGACCTTCGTCGAGCTGCCGAACTTGTACGTCTGCTTCAGGACCGGGCCGCTGCCTCCGTTGGCGTCGATGAGGTAGACGTTCCCGGTGGTCGTGCCTGCCACCAGAATGCCCGATCGATAAAGCGGCGCGCTACCGTAGATCTCGCTCGAGGTCCCGGGGCGATAGGGAAACCCGGTCGACTGCGCCCCCGTGGTCCCGCTCGAGTTGTAGGACGAGTACAGGTGCCCGTCGCTATCGCCATAGTAGACCCGGTTGTAGGGGGGGTCGACGTAGAGCGAGCTCGTGATCGCGCAGACGCTGCCCGAGGTGCAGCCGGCGTGCGCGGGATCCTGATAGCTCCACAGAACGGTGCTGGTCGACGCGCTGGCGGTGGCGGGATCGACGACCCACAGGTTGCCCTTGTCGTCGGCTCCGTAGACCTTGCTGTTGATGATGGAGATGCGGCCGTTCATGTTGCCGGCGGCGGTCGGGGCATAGTCGGTGGTCAGGGTCTGGGC
>PMNO01000652.1:0-4911 GCA_003161835.1 Myxococcales bacterium
CCGTTAGCTCAGACGCTGGCGAACATGGCGGAGTCGATGCAAGGGGACTTGTCGATCGAAGCCACGGTCGATCTGGACGTCGCGGATGGACCGTTGGTGCCCTTGCTCGCGGAGGCACAATCGTCGGCGACGGCTCCTCCCCCGCCCTCCCGCAGCCCGCCTCCCCCCCCTCCGCCGCTCGGACCGGCATCGGCGGCCGACGCGGCACTGGCGGGAGACAAGGCCTCGGCCGCGGGGCCGGTGGGGCGGCTCCCTGAAGCTTTGTCGGAGCGCCCGCGTCGGGCCAAGCGCTCCAAACCCTGGTTCGAGGAGGTGTTCGACGAGAGCTATCTTCGAACATTGCCCTTCATGACCGCCGAGCAGACGCTGCAGGAGGTGGACTTCATCGAATCGAGTCTTGGAGTTCCCCGGGGTTCCGAAGTCCTGGACGTTGCGTGCGGCTATGGACGACATGCGATCGAACTTGTTCAGCGCGGCCTCGCGGTCACGGGCCTCGACCTGTCATTGCCGCTGCTGATTCGGGCGGCCGATGAATCTCAACGACGCGCCGTTTCGGTGAATTTTGTTCATACCGATATGCGCGAGATGTCGTTCGAGCACCAGTTTTCCGGCGCCTACTGCATGTTGACCAGCTTCGGCTACTTCGACGATGAGTCGAATCTGAAGGTGGCGGAAGCCATCGCCCGGGCTCTCAAGCCTGGCGGGCGATTTCTGATTGACGTGATCAATCGCGACTACATCGTGGGCGATCTGCCGTCTCGGGTCTGGTGGGAGGGAGACGGTTGTGTCGTGCTGGAGGAAGTTGATTTCAATTTCAACACCAATCGTGTCTTGACCCACAGATCTGTCGTCTTTGACGACGGTCAGCAACTGGAACACGAAATTTCCATTCGGGTCTACAGCCTCCACGAGCTCGGAAAATTGCTTCGCCAGGCCGGCTTTCGTGTGATCGAGGTCTCAGGCAGTGTTCCCACCAAGGGACACTTCTTCGGCGCCAATTCCCGGAACCTGATGATCTTGGCTGAACGCCGCTCCGAGTAACGCAGGGCGTTCGGCAGCGGGAAGCCGCCATCCGGAGCTTGGGCGCGCCGAAAAGAGCAATCTTGTCGAGCCAGCGCGACCAGACATGCCCATATGGCATCAAAACAAGCGGAATCCAGGCGAGCGACCTTCACCTGGAATAATTACCTGACGAGGTACGTTTACCAGCGGGGGCTATCAGCAAGAAGTCATGAGAACAGCGGGAAAAACAAAACCGGTGCGGAAGCATCGGGCGGCTTATTTGGCTACACAAGGGACCTCCGGCAAGGGCGCGCCTTCGGGGGCTCGCAGGAGACTCGTGCGTGCCTTGCCCGCGCCCGCAAACGACACCGATTTCCACCCAGTTCCTTACCTGAATGTGGGTGCGGACCTCCCAGAAGTCGCGGATTCCGCACTGGCGGAGGCCGACCTTCTCGTTGGAATAGAGGCCGGCATTGGCGCGGCCCCGGACATCGCCGACGAGGTCGTCGGTGAGATCGATTCCTCCCTCGGTCCCGTCGTGGACGTGGATTTGGGCGCGCCTGATTCCGATGCAGAGGGAGTGGACGCCGAAGCCGACGAGGACGAGGACGAGGAGCAACCGACGGTTGGTACGTCGCGAAAAGACGCGCGCGCACGCTCGAAGAAGACCACGGACGAACCAGCGAGCTACCTGGGCATGTACTTCCGCGACATGGCCGAACTGGACGTCCTGCGACCGGAGCAAGAATTCGAGACGGCGCGCCAGATCGAGGAGATGGAAACCGACATCTGGAAGACCATCTTGGGATTCGCTTCGGGAGCGACGTGGATCGCGGGTACCGTGGATCGCGCGGTCAAGCAGCCCTTACCGGAGATGAAGACCTTCCGCGCGGTGGCCGAAAGGTCGCGCAAGAAATCGTCCATTCAGGCCCGTAGCGGCTTCGAAAAAGAGATCGCAAGAATCGCCGCGAAGCTGCGGGTGATGGACATCGATCGCATCTTCTTGGACGCGGCGGTCTCGGAGATCAATCGCGTCGGTCGGGCCATCTACGGCCTACCGTTCGAGGGGCAAGTGCCCTTTTCGACTGCCACGAAAGCGTTTCGCGACTACGTTCGAACCGTCGGCGACAAGGCCTTCCGCCTCAAGCAAGCCAAGAATGAGTTCGTGAAGGCCAACCTGCGCTTGGTGGTTTCCATCGCGCGTCGATTCAATCACGGGCGCTTGCCGCTCGCGGATCTCATCCAAGAAGGCAACATCGGCCTCATGAAGGCGGTGGAGCGCTATGACTACCGGCGCGGCTTCCGGTTTTCCACCTATGCGAGCTGGTGGATTCGGCACGCGATAAGCCGGGCCCTGGCGGACAAGGGCCGAGCGGTCCGACTGCCCGTGCACATGATTGACGCTTACCATCGGATCGCGAAATCCCAACGCGAGCTGCAGTCGAAACTGGAGCGGCCGCCGACCACTGAAGAGCTGGCGGCTGCCACGGGGATCGAGGCCGACAAGCTCGAAAAGATGAAGACCTTCTTGGCGGAGACGCCCGTGTCACTGGATCGACCCATCTCGGATGACGACGGACGACGGCTCATCGACGTCCTCGTCGACCCTGAGGCGGGGCCGACGGTCCCGGATCAGATGTCCTCAACCGAGACGCAGTCTGAAATGTTGAAACTGCTCGGCGACTTGCGACCCATCGAAGCCGACATCCTCCGCAAGCGGTTCGGCTTGGAAAATGATCGCGAGCGAACGCTCAAGGAGATCGGCGACGAGTACAGCCTGTCCCGCGAACGGGTGCGCCAATTGCAGGAACAGGCGCTGGGCAAGATGCGGCGTGCGATGGCCAAGCGCGAGAGCGTGTAGCTGCTCGAGCCCGAGGGCCTAGTTGGTGGCTGAAGGCGGAGGGCGCGCGGTGGCGCTCAGTCCCGCCTTGTCGCGGTTTCCGATTCCGTTGACGCACGTGCTTCGCGCTGCTCACGGTGGCCAACTGCTCGCCCGCCGCCGGCCTTGACAGGAACCGGCACCATAACTACACTATCTTACTCCCACACCGCAGTGGTGGCCCGGCGGGTCGTCCTGCATAGATTCATCTCACCGGAGGCCGTATGGGCGGTTCGGACAAACGAAAGCAGAGTCTTTATTTCCCCGAGGAGATGCTGCGCGAAATCCAGGAGGAGGCGACCCGGCAGGACCGATCCCTGTCCTGGATCGTACAGAAGGCTTGGAAAATCTCTCGCAAGGAAATCATGAAGTACCCGTCAGTGAATGAGTTTCCTGGCGAAGAGGATGAGCGCGGCGCGACCGAGTAGTTTTGGCGGCTAGGCACTATCTACTCATCAGTGACGCCGCTGCCCCGATGGTATTCGGGGAGGCTCCACTTGGTGTTATGGGGTTGGCACGTGCCCTCGTGGCATCGGGCTCACCGGCCACAGTGTTGTGTCTGGCGGCTCCGGATGTGGCAGCGCATGTCCCCGGGTTGGCGCGCCGGCTGCGAACCGTCAATGTCAATATGTTGGACGGCGCGCGTGAGCTGGCGCTGTTCGACGGCAAGGCGCCGCTAAGCCAAGCGCAGCTGATCGCGGTCGGAGCAGAGGGCAGGAACCGCGGCGAGTCGGCCGCGCTCTTGGCCGGCGCTGCCCGGGCCTTGGTGAATGACGGTCTGCTCCGAGCGGATGTCGCGGTGGCCTGGGGTGAAACCGCCGCCTTGTCGCTGTCCTTGGTGCCTGCGGTGGCGCGGTTGTTCGTGGTTCCGAGCGGTCGCGTCGGAGGGGAGCTGTCTGCCGCCGAGATAGCGCTGGTAGAATCCGCGGGCACCGCGACCGCGCCCGTCGACACTCGATCCCTGGCCGCCTTGGGTGCGGCATTCGCCAACGCCATCGTCACCCCAAGCGCCTCGGCAGCCCGGCTTCTGGAGAACGACCCAACATTTGCGGAACGGGCATCCGATGAGCCTTTCGTGGCGGTCCGTTTTGGTTGCGATGATCCGCCGAACGATCCGGCCACCGACCCCGCTTTGCCGGCGAACTTTTCTCCCAAAGGGTTGGCGGGAAAACTGGAGTGTCGGAGGGCCGTGACCCGGCGCTACTCGCTCGCGCTCGGTGCCCGCACTCTGCTGCTCGGATGCGCCCAGCTGCGGCGAGACAAGGGCGGCCAGGAGCTGCTCGCGGCACTGGACGCGCTTTCCGAGCTGGATGTCGTCGTTCTCTTTCCCGGCGACGGCGACGCGGACCTGGTCGAGAGGGCACGCCGTCTTGCGGTTCAGAGCCCCGGTCGCCTGGCTTTGCTCGACAGGGGCGACGGCCAAGAGCGGATTCTGCGCGCGGCCGCTGACGCAATTCTGTGCGCCGACATGGACGATCGCACGGGCCGTGCGGCAGGATTGGCGCAACGGTATGGGGCATTGCCGATCGTTTTCGACACGAGCGCCGCCCGTGATCATTTGGTCGACTACGACCTCGCGTCTGCGACCGGATCGGCGATCTTGTTTGGCAGCCTGGAGGGGCACGAGCTCGCGGGGGCGGTTCGGCGGGCTCTCGCTTTGCGCTCGAGCGCCGATGGGTTCACGCCACTGGTTCAGCGGTTGATGGAGACGGCGCCCCGGTGGTCTCAGACCGCGGCGGCAGTCGAGGAAATAGCCGCCGCGTTCGTTTAGTGGGAGCGTCCGCCGCGCTCGCTCAGGGGGCCTGGGCCACGGAGGTCAGACGGACGCCGAGTTGTCCCTCGACGTCCACCAAGTCGCCCCGCGCCCAAACCCGATCACCGACTCTGAGTTCGACGGTATCCAGCCTGCGCGAGCCCAAGGTCAGGACTGACCCCGGCCTCAAGGCTGTGATTTCGTCGGCTCGCATGACGATTCGCCCGATCTCGGCGACGATCTCGATCGGGGCCGCCGCCAACATGGTCAGCGCAGG
>PMNO01000652.1:4937-5724 GCA_003161835.1 Myxococcales bacterium
CGCGCGCGCGACCAGTCCGCCGCCGTCAGCGTGGTGCGCGCCAGGACGATGCTTAGCGGTATCTGCAGGCCCAGAGCGGTTGCATCGGCTAACCAGGCCGAATCCCCGGGGTCGGCCAGCCAGTCGGGGTGAATATCCAATAGAACGCGTCCCACGGCGTTCCCAGGATCGGCGGCGATCACCAAACGAGCCAGACCGGTGCCGTTCCATGCTTTCAAGCCGAGCATGACTGAAATCCTCGTGCCCGCTGAGCACAACACGCCCGCGATTGCGGCGGTGGCAATTCCGCGTTCGGCGGCGCCCAACGCGCGAACGCTTCGCGCGAGAGGCAGGCCCAAAGTCCCCGCGACTATGCGCAGAGCGGTCCATCCGTCGACAATCAAGAACCCCACCCGTACATCGCCGGGACGTGACAGAGCCCAGACCACATCGCCGTCGTCGGGTGGAACGGGCTCCGTGACCGCGGTGCACGTCAACGAGATCTTGCCAAAGGGCGGAATCTCGATTGCGGCAACCCGCCCCCGAACGGCCGGATGCCGGGCAAGTTTGTCGGCGGCCGTGAGGCCCTGGCCGGCCGAACGCGCCACTGACTCAAGAAGAATCGGGCGCACGGTCATCCGCTTCCAGCCGAGCTGTTGCCCTTGTCCGCTTCGGCGGAGCCCCGACGGGCCGGCGCCCTGCCGTCACCAAGGCCGTGGCGTATCTCAGCCGACGCGGCAACGCCGCGCACCACGCGCCCGCGAAGTTTCTCTCGCACCGCTTCCAGTGCCACAGCCAGCGTTTGCCG
>PMNO01000176.1 GCA_003161835.1 Myxococcales bacterium
GGTCTGCTTCCTTGATGAGCTTGCGCATTCTGCTGAGGATTTCCCCGCGCCAATCCCCGAGCTCGGCGATTCTTTTCGCGATGAGCTCCGATGGCGACTGGCCTTGGCTCTCACCGGACTTGTTCATGCCCTCATTCTAACAGAGCACGTATCACTGCTCGGCTGGACGGCTCCACGAACGACTTGCCGCCACGCGATCGCCATCGCATCGTGACCCAGCCGTTCCATTCAGGTGACTCGGGTGTCCGCCGGCCGGGTCCGCCAGCCCGCGCAAGACGTTACCTCCGGGTGACGAGCGCCCCAAATGTAACGGCTGCCGCTACGTTAATGAAACCTACGCACCGGAGGTCAGCAGGAGGATCACGCTTTCGGCGAGACGACGGAAGGAGACGACGTCCGGCCATCGATGCTCGGATTCCCATTGTAGCTGGACAACCAGGCTCTGCAGAGGGTGCCACTTCGAACGTGCCCTGCTCGGCGCGGGCCCGACTCGATCGCGAAGGATTCCCACGATTCGCGCCATCGTCTGCTGGCGGCCCGACACCGTCAAGTTGTCGAGATTCGACAACATCTCCATGACGACGTCGAGCTGCGCCGTCGGGGGAACGGGGCGCTCGTCCCGTGCGGGGAAAAGGGGGACGAACGGATCGAACGGCGGGGCGGTGACGTTGCGCATCTTTTCTCCTTCGGCAGGACGGGGCCGCGCAAGTCACCTGCAACCCCCGCGCCCACCGCCATGACTCAATCGCGAGCGGAGGAAGCAAACGGGGATGCGACCTACCGAACGAGGAGGAGTCGCTCGATGGGAGGTGCACCCCTTGACGCCGGGCTGGTAAGATTGCCTCCGGCGCCGCGCGGGCCAACGCCTGCGGTCAAAATCGATGCGGAACAGCATGACCACCCAGGCTCTCGGCCAGTTGGCAGCGATGCTCGCGATCCTGTGCGCGACGGCGTGCGGACGGCGCGGGGAGTTGCTCGGCACCATTGCTGCCGCGCCTGACGGCGCAACCTCTGGGCAGGGTGGCGCCCGCGCCCCTCAATTTTCGGCGCCGCAGCTGGTGGCCGCGGTGTCCGATCCGTTGGCCTACGACGCGGATCCCACCATAACGGGGGATCTGCTCGAGATGTTCTTCTTTTCCGATCGAAGCGGCAACCGGGACATCTGGACGTCGCGTCGACAGTCCGCCACCGATCCCTGGGGAGCTCCAACCGTCGTTTCAGAGTTGAATTCCGCCTTCCCGGAAGAAGGCCCGTCGATCTCCCTGGACGGTCGCAGGATCTGGTTCGTCACCGACCGCGACGGCTTGGGACGTCACATCTGGCGCTCGTCACGCTCCAGTCGGGGGGGGGCTTGGGCGGCTCCCCAGGCCGTCCCCGATCTCGCCGCCGCCGGTGGCAACGATCTCGGACCCTCGCTGGATGCCGCGGAGACCACCATATTCTTTGGNNGTTCCCGGCGTCAATAGCGCCTTCGACGAAAAGGAGCCGTTCGTGGCTCAAGGTGGGCTGGTGGTCTTCTTCACCTCTTCCCGCTCGGGGGCGGGCGATGTCTTCTGGTCCGTGCGCCAGTCGACGAACGAGCCTTTCATGGCCCCCATGCCCCTGGTCGAGATCGATTCGCCTGCTTGGGATTCCGACCCGAGCCTGTCGCAAGATCTGACCTACATNNGGGGCGAGCGGTCAGCGCTTGGCGGCGGAGGTCGCCTTCGACTTCAGCACCAGCGCCAAGAGGCCGCCCACCACATAGCACCCCGCCAACACCCGCAGCCCGAGGGAATAGGAGCCGGTCCAATCTTTCAAGGCGCCCATCAGCTTGGGGCCTACGAAGCCGCCCAGATTGCCGATCGCATTGATGAGCGCGATGCCCCCCGCCGCGGCCGTGCCTGACAAGAAGGCGGTGGGCAGCCCCCAGAATGGCGGGATGCAGCTCCAGCGCCCCGTCACCGCAATGGCCGCGGCGGCGAGGGCCACCGTCGGAGCCACACCCAGTGAGCCGATCACCAAGCCGAAGGCCGCCGCCCACGCGGGCCAGGCGACGTGCCACCGGCGTTCGTGCAGGCGATCGGAACGACGCCCCCAGAAAAACATGACGAACGCGGCCATGAGAGGGGGCACGGCCGCCAGCAATCCCAGCTGGCTCTTGCTGACCGCCGGGAATGCCTTGGCCAGGATCTTCGGCATGAATAGATCGAAGCCGTAAGCCCCGATGACGATCAGGAAATAGATCAAGCTGAGCAACAGGACGCGCGGATGCACCATCGCCTGCCACACCGTCATGGCGTGATGTTTCTCGCGCTCGGCCCGTTCGTTGGTCAGGCGTTGGGAAAGCCACTCCTTCTCGCTCGGCTGCAGCCACTTCACGTCTTTGGGACCGTTCGGCAGGTACAGCAACACCACCATGCCCAGCAGGATGGAGGGCATGCCTTCAATCAGAAACAACCATTGCCAGCCGGTGAGGTTCGCGGGATGGTGGTCGAGTAGAAACCCAGACAGGGGAGCGCCGATCACGCCCGAAAGCGCCGGGGCCATCATGAACAGGGCGACGGTGCGCGATCGGTGAGCATTGGGATACCAATAGGTGAGGTAGAGGATGATCCCCGGAAAGAATCCGGCCTCGGCCGCCCCGAGCGCGAAACGAAGCGCGTAGAACGTCGTCGGGGATCGGGCGAACATCATCGACGACGAGATCAAACCCCAAACGATCATGATGCGCGCGATCCACAGGCGCGCCCCGACCCGTTCCAAGAGGATGTTGCTCGGAACCTCGAACAGGAAGTAGCCCAGAAAGAAAATGCCAGCGCCGGTCGAATACACCGAGTCGCTGAACTTGAGATCGGTCTGCATTTGCAGCGCCGCGAAGCCCACGTTGACCCGATCGAGAAAGGCGGCCAAAAAACACAAGCCGAGAAAGGGAATAATGCGCCAGGTCACCCTGGCCATCAGCAGCCGTTCGTCAGGTGCTCCGTTCATGAGGGCGCACAATACACCGCACCCTGCGCGCAAACGATCCCAAAATGCAAGCGTCGGTGCGTCCGCCGGGGCGGGGCCTTGCTGGTGGTAGACGGCGCGCCGGCAGGCGAGCGCGCTGGCAGCAAGGATGCTGCGCGTGCGAGTATCACCACCAAGCATGACGACCACGAGAAGTGCCCCCTGGTCCCTGATCCTGTTCTTCGGGATGGCTTGCGGTTCCAGCCAGAGCGGATCGCCGGGCCAACGGGGTTCGGGTGGGGCCGCTCCGGAGACGGGCGGGATTGGCGGCCCGGCATCGGGCGGACGGGGGTCGGGTGGAGATAGTCTGGGAAACGTCGGCACGGGTGGCGCCGGATCAGGCGGACGCGATTTCGCGGGCGGGGGCGCATCGGCCTCCGGTGGTCGGGCGAGTGGCGGCACCGCCGGGGCTGTCCTCGGGGGAGCTGCAGGGGGATCGGCAGGAAGCGCAGCAGGCGGGACGTCAGGTCATGGAGGCGGGGGCGGGGGGTCTGTCGGAAGCGGCGGCGGATTCAGTGGCGGCGCGGGGGGAGGCAATCCGGGAAGGCCAGCCACGCCCAGCGCAGGGTGCGGCAAGAGTGGGCGCCCAAGCGGGGGGCTCGTGATGGTGGCCAACGACCACCTCTACACCTTCCCCGAAAGCTATGACGGCAAGACCCCGATGCCTTTGCTCTTGGCATTTCACGCCAACGGCAACCCCAACACGCAGATCCGGGATCTCACCAACGGAAGCGGCCTCGAGACAGCCTTCGTCCGCGCCTTTCCCAAGAGCATTGCGGCGGGCTGGGCGATCGATACCGACGGGCCCCGCGTCACGGCCGTCTACAATGACTTGCTCGCCAACTATTGCGTCGATACTGGGCGGGTGTTCGCCACGGGCCATAGCTCCGGCGCTCAGATGGTTGTGCAGATGCTCTGCGTGGCCGGCGGCGAGAAGCGGTTCAAGGCGGTGGCTCCTGTCGCCGCGTCCAAGTATTGCGACAAGATCTCCGCGATCCCGGTGATGTACATCCAGGGCCAAAAGGACGCGGGCCGCGGCAACTCCAACGGGATCGACGTGGTGAATGTGTTCTCGAGCAGCAACACGTGCGCGGCGACCACGGCGGCCTACCCAGTAGCGTCCTGCAACAGCAAGCTCGACAACCAGCCGGTGACGCCCGGGTGCGTGTCCTATCAGGGCTGCGCGCAGCCCACCGTCTGGTGCTCACACAACGACAACAGCTACAACCTCACCGACGGCAACATGCACGGCTGGCCCTGCTTCGCGAGCGCCGCCATGTACACCTTCTTCACCAGCCTTCCCTGAAGGGCCCGTGTCGTTCGCGTCGATCGGCCGCGTCGCCGATTTGTCGTGTCCTGCGGGGGCCGCGCGCGCCCTCAGAAGCTGCCCAAGATCAGACTGCTGCGCGCGACCAGGCTGCTCATCTCGCGGCTGGATGGTCCGGGGCCGCTCCCGGCGATGGCGAACCGATATCCCACGCCGGTGGCGAAGCGCACGTGTCGGGACAAGTTGATCTCCAAGTTCGCCACCGGTTCGAACGCCAGAAACGCGCGACCCGAGCAGCCGTCGTTCTTGTCCGAGATCAGCGCGCACCACCGCCCGCTTCCGATCGTGGACTCGAAGGTGGCGTGGACGAGTCGATTCGACTCGACCACATACTGAAGCAACAACCCTCCGTAGGTTCCGACGTTGCGCACTTCGTGACCATAGACGCTGGCAGCGCTGCCGATCGCTTGCGCCGTCACGCCAATGGCCAGAGCGTGATTCAGGTAGATGCCTCCGCGTAGCCCGGGACTGTAGGCGAGCTGGCCGTCGAAACCCGTGGTGCCGACGGTCGGTGCGACGAACCAACCGGTGACGTGCATCGGTCCGTTGGAAAGCCCGCTCGACAGTGTCTGGGGCTCGGAATCCTGGGGCGCGGACGGCGCGGACGGCTGCGCGAAGGCCTGGGCGGTCAGGAACAATGACAAGATGGAACCAACGATCGCGTGTCTCATGACATCCTCCATTTGGTGGGTGAGTGACACAGCCGGATTCAGCACCCCGCGTGCCAGGTAGGTGAAAGTGCAGCGCGCGAAAATGATTGGGATTCTTGCGCACGGGTTCGGACACGTGTCATGCGTCCGGGCGGACACGTGTCCGGGAGTCATCGCGCTCGGGCGCGAGCGGTGAGCGCGATACGGTACGTCGTGCCGATCACCGCGGCGCGCATGGCTCCGGGTCGGCGGGGAGCGAGGTTTGCGCCC
>PMNO01000231.1 GCA_003161835.1 Myxococcales bacterium
ACGACGGTGACGCTGGCGGTGTAGGCACGATCCGGCCAGGCATCGACCGTGAAGGTGGATTTTTGGCCCTTGGCCACGCGACCGATGTCGGCCTCGGCGATGGCGACTTCCAATTTCATGCGCTCCAATTTCTCGGCGATAATAAAGAGCTGCGGAGCGGTGAAACTTGCGGCGACCGTCTGACCGGGCTCGATGCTCCGCGTCAGCACAATGCCGTCGATGGGAGATTTGACGATGGCTTTGGCCAGGTCGCTTTCGTTGATCAGCACTTGAGCTTGGGTTTGCCCCACTGTGGCCACGGCGCTAAGCAAATTGGCGCGGGCGCGGTCCGCCGTGGCAATGGCGGTGTCGAGATCGAGCTTGGACGGAACCTTGCCGCCGCTCAGGCGCTGCAACTCCTGTTGTCGCGCGAGCGTGGCCTCGCTTTCTTTCACCGTGGCCTCGGCTTGGGCGACGGTCGCTTGCGCCGCCTTGACCGCCGCGCGACTGCCGGCCGTCTGTTGGGTGAGTTTGCTGGTGTCGAGTTTGGCGAGCGGCTGGCCCTTGGTCACGCGGTCGTTGATATCGACGTAAACCTCGAGCGTGGTCCCGGAGAGTTCGCTGCCGACGGTGACCTCGTTGGTCGGAACGAGATTGCCGGTGGCGGTGATGGTGAGCGTGATGTCACCGCGCTGGAGCACTTCCGTGGCGTAGGGCGGCAGCTGGTTTTTCGCCTGTTCAACCTTGCGCCACCAGAACCATCCGCCCACGCCGAGCGCGACGACGAGGAGCGCGGCCGCCGCCAGCCATTTCGGACTTCTCGATGGCCTTTTCTCCCGGCGAATGGATCTCGAAGTCTTCCATGTGGAAAGACCCACGGGACTTCACGACCAGGCGCTTTTGCAGGCGCTTTTCCAGGTCCTCCAAGAAACCATGGTCCGTGGTCGCCAGCACCTGGGCCACGTCCGGATGCACCTCGATCACGATCGTGTCACTTTCGATCATGTCGCCTTGCCGTCGGAGCTCGCGCAGCAATTCATACGCGACCGTGCTCCGCGACTTGGTGTAGCCCTTGCCCTCGCACGAGGAACAGGGCTCGGTCAGGCTGTGCAACANNGGTGACCGCCGCCTTGGATCGATCGCGCCGCAGGTAGTCATTGAAGGCCCGGGTGACCTTTTCGCGGTTTTGAGGACGATCCATGTCAATGAAATCGACCACGATCATTCCGCCGATCGACCGGATGCGCAGCTGCTCCGCCACCTCGCGACAGGCTTCCAGGTTGGTCTTGGTGATCGTATCCTCGAGGCTGGACTTGCCCACGAAACGGCCGGTGTTGACATCGATGGCGGTCAGGGCCTCCATCTCGTCGACGATCAGGTAGCCGCCAGACTTCAGCCAGACTTTTCGCTCCAATGCCCGATCGATCTCGATCTCGATGCCATACCCGTCGAAGATCGGGTCCGCGCCCAGATACAGCTCGATGTTGCCCGCGAAATCCGGCATGAACGCCGCGATGAACTTCTTGACCCGGTCGTATTCACTGCGTGAATCGATGATCAGCTTCTCGACGTCGGTGGTAAACAAATCACGCACCGAACGGAGCAACAGATCGAGGTCGCTGTAGATCAGAGCCGGACAGCGGCTCGATTCGGACCGCTTCACGACCTCGTTCCAAAGCTTTATCAGGAACTCCATGTCCGACTTCAGCTCTTTTTCGGAAACACCTTCGGCGACGGTGCGCACCACGAATCCCGAGCCGGGCGGTCGCATGGATTCCACGATATCCCGGAGTCGCCGCCGCTCGCGGTCGGAGGCGATACGTTTGGAAATACCGACGTGATCGACCGTCGGCATGAAGACCAGATGTCGCCCCGGAAGCGACACGTATCGCGTGGCACGCGCGCCCTTGGTACTGATCGGCTCCTTCGTGACCTGCACGACGATTTCCTGACCCTCTTTTAGAAGGTCCTCGATGCGAGCACCGCTGCCGGCCCGTCTGCGATCGGCCTCCTCCTCGTCTTCTTCCTCGCTCGGCCGGGTTTGGTCGCCCGACAGTAGACCTTTCAGGTCGTCGGGCGTGCCGCGGACGTCGGACACGTGCAGATAGGCTGACTTCTCGGCGCCAATGTTTACAAAGGCGGCCTGCATGCCGGGCAGGACCCGCTCCACGCGCCCTTTGTAGATATTGCCGGCGACGCCACGTTCACGTTTCCGTTCAATATACAGCTCGGCCAGAAAGCCATCCTCGACGAGGGCTACCCGCGTCTCGGGACCGTCGGCATTGATGACGAGTAGACTCGGCATGCGGCAGGGTATCAAAAATTACATGCCGCTGGAGGGCGGTCTGACGGAAATGTCACGGTCATCGGGGGCCAACACTGCGTGTCAGCAGATCGTCTAACACGGAAGATGAGCAATTCAAAGAGATTCTAGGTGCTGGCAGCGTCCGGCACAGCATTTGCTTGGTGAGTGGTCGGAAGCAATGAGCTGAGTCTTAACTAATCTGTAGACTACCGCTCACCTCCTTGCTCCCTCCTACCTTCGCGCCGAATGGGTAACTCCAGTCGGTGCGTTTTCGAACTCGCGGCGCTGGGGCGTTATTACGGAAAGCCGCCCAAGCTCGCTAAACAAGTATAGCCACTTTTAGCCTATTATTTTCAACACATAACTTAGTTTGGCGACCCCTACGGGCTTCATGCCTGTGGGGGTTTTGTCATTTCCGGTACCAGGGCGGAGGGCGTTCGTGCAGCCCGGCAAAGAAGAGGGCGAAGGCTGCAGTTCAGTAGTCTGAACGAGTCCGCGGCGTTCGCGCCGGCGATTGGGTCGACGGCGGCGGCGCGCGCTGGGGGGGCACAGTCCTCGACAGGTCAAGAAGTATGCCTTCCTCAAGACCGCTTTCGGTCGATTGGACGCGTCGAATTTCCAGGTAGGACGCCACCTCGTCCAGTACGGTGACGGCGGCCAGGTGGGTGGTGGCGGCGGGGGCGACATCGCGGCGGCGAACCAAGACGGCTTCGCCCGCGACTCCCCGGATGGTTTCCAGTTGTCCCGTAGCGAGTGTTTGCTGGATCTGGCGTCGCCACGACTGGATGCGGATTCCATCCGGTTCGGGCGTGCCGGACTTTGGTGCCTCCCGGAAGCGGGAGAGGCCCAGTCCCGCTCGAAAGAGGGCCAAAGGTTCGTCGCCATTTGCGAGAATGATGGCGGCGGCGTCTTCGCCCACGTCCACAACCAGGGACGGCCTATCGGTCTTGCGGCCGCCCAAGGCCCCCAGACACACGAACCGCGCGGCGTCGCGATCGGAGATGAGGTCGAGGGCCACCCGAGTCACCCGGCGCAGCCGAATCAGCATCTGCTCGTGGTTGGGCAGCGCGCGGAATGCCTGAGTGGCGACCGCCCGCACCGCGGCTCCATTCAACTCGGCGAGGCGTTGGTACCGAGTCAGGATGTCGGCCAGTCTGACCGCGATACCGCGCGGATTGGCGGCGGTGGGCACTCCCGGATTGAAAACATGGCGCTCTTGCGGAAGATGCTGGAACGAACCGTCGGCGCGAAGGCGAGAGAGCCCCAGGGTGCAATGCCGCCCATCAGCGTGAATCACGGCAAAGACACCCTGCCGTCGCTCCGGCACCATGACCGTCGGCGGATCGGCGGGCCCCGAATCGGCTGGATCGCCGTCGGAATCGAAGGGGCCGTTGGCGTCCATTGCGACCCGTTTCAGCAATCACCGTGCCCAGGCAAACACGGTGAAACGCGTGCGCATCTTGCGCGGGTCCGGAGCAGATTGCGCCGAGGCTGCGCAAACTGTGCCGAGCGCGCGCTCAGCCCGAGCCCTAGCGAATGAAACCCGCGTACGCGTAGACCCAGGCGCCGACGAACAGCAGCGCTTGGAGCCGATCCAGGATGCCGCCATGCCCGGGGATGAGGTGGCTCGAATCCTTGACCCCGGCCGAGCGCTTGAGCATCGATTCGAAGAGGTCGCCCGCAATGCCGAGCGCCACCAGCGCCACGCCAAGCA